>JANRMA010000166.1:0-3639 GCA_033762035.1 Rickettsiaceae bacterium | reverse complement strand
TACTTCCGGTCTATCTGAAAATCTAATTTTAATTGTTTCAAAACCAAGATCTTTATAAATTTCTGTGAGTAGTTCGCAAAAATTTATCGTCTCTTGAGTAATCTGTTCTTTAGTGCAAAAAATATGAGCATCATCTTGTACAAAATTTCTTACTCTCATAAGCCCGTGAAGAGCCCCCGATGCTTCATTTCTATGGCAAGAGCCAAATTCCGCCATTCTAAGAGGCAAATCTCTGTAGCTTTTTACACCTTGTTTAAAAATTTGTACATGGCAAGGACAATTCATGGGCTTGAGTGCTAAAAATTTTTCGTCTACTTTAGTGGTAAACATATTTTCCCCATACATTTGCCAATGACCAGATGCTTCCCATAAGGAGCGATCTAGAAGCATAGGCGTACGCACTTCTATATAGTCTTTTTTCTGAAGCTTGTTTCTGATATAAGTCTCTAGTAATCTATAAATAGTCCAGCCTTTGTGATGCCAAAATGCCATACCTTGAGCTTCTTCTTGAATATGAAATAGATTAAGCTCCTTGCCTAATTTTCTATGATCTCTTTTCTCAGCTTCTTCAAGCATGTATAAGTAATTTTTGAGATCTTCTTCTGTAGCAAAGGCAGTACCATAAATTCTTTGTAGCATTTCATTTTTACTATCACCTCTCCAGTAAGCACCTGCTACCTTCATGAGTTTAAAATGCTTTAAATAACCGGTATTAGGAGCATGAGGCCCTCTACATAAATCTAAAAATTTACCTTGACGATAAATAGAAATAGGCTCAGTTGCTGGTAAGTCTCTTATTATTTGGGCTTTGTATAATTCTCCTATAGATTCAAAATATTCTATAGCTTCGTTTCTATCCCATAACTCTCGCACAAAGGACTCCCCCCGGCTGATTATTTCTTTCATTTTTTTTTCTATCTCAGTAAGATCGTCGCTAGAAATAGGTTTAGGGCAGGAGATATCGTAATAAAAACCAGTTTCAATAGAAGGGCCTATTGTAATTTGAGCCTCAGGATATAATTCTTTAATCGCTTCTGCAAGAATATGGGCCGTATCGTGCCTTATAAAATCTAGAGATTCTGGGTCTTTTGCGGTCATAATTTTTACATTACAATCTGCGGCTATGTGATGTGTTAGATCAAAATCCTGCCCATCGATTTTAATAAATAGTGCAGATTTAGCCAAAGATTTAGAAATACTCTCAGCGACTTCTAGTCCCGTAACATTTGCGGGATATTGCCTAGAGGAATTATCAGGGAATGTAATATTTATCATATTTATCAAAAAACTCTCTTGCAAAAAAAACATTTGAAAATCATTATAATGCAGACAAAAATTTATTTGTCAATAAATAGAGGAAATTAATATGGTGCTTATGCCCCACTGGCCCAAAGAATTTGTACGACATTTAGATATTGCAGATCTATCGAGAATCAAGTTGATTATGGAGAAACTTGGTAATCCTCATAAGAATCTTCCTAAGGTAATTCATATAGCTGGCACTAATGGCAAAGGCTCTACTTGCGCAATGCTAAAATCTATTTTCGAATCTTCTGGGAGATTTGTACATATGTACACTTCTCCGCATCTTGTAAATTTCAATGAAAGAATAATTATTTCCGGAGAGGAAATATCAGATAGCTTATTATTTAAATACATGGAAAGAGTGAGAATAGCATACCAAGAGCTAGATATTATCCCATCTTTTTTTGAAGCAATAACTGCTGCAGCTTTTCTGGCCTTTAGTGAAAATCCTGCAGACGTACTTATTTTAGAAACTGGTATAGGGGGTAGGTTAGACAGCACTAATATAGTAGAAAAACCAATAGCTACAATAATTACTCCAATATCTATGGATCATATGGAATATCTTGGAAATAATTTGAGTTTTATAGCAAGAGAAAAAGCGGGCATTATTAAAAAAGCTGCCAAATCTATAATTTCTATGCAAGAAGAAAATGCGATGAATATATTACTAGAAGCATCGGAAAATATTGCTGCAGAATCTATTGCTTTTGAATATGATTTTGTAGTAGAAAAATCAGGCAATGGTTTTAAGTTTTTTTCTCAAATGGGGGATTTAGAAGTAGAAAAAATCTCTCTGGTGGGCGATCATCAAATTATTAATGCCGGGAGTGTTATAGCTTGTATTTTATCTCTTAATCATATCTTTAATATTTCTACAGACCAAATAAAAGAAGGCCTTGCAAAAGCACATTGGAAGGGGAGAATACAAAAAGTTTCCCTTAGTAAATTTCCAAATGGGAAAGGGCTTTGGGCATTACTTGATGCTGCTCATAATCCTGGCGGCGCTATGGCTTTAAATAATTGGATCAAAGACCAAAATTTTACAAAACCTTTGATTATTTTTGGCATGACAAAAAATAGAGATATAAAAGCATTTCTTTCGGAGTTTGATGTAACTAATGTTAAATTTTTTGGAGTTCCCGTAATGTCGGAAGCGTTAAGCTATTGTTCTAATAGTTTGAAGCATGAGGCCGAAAAATATGGATTTATAGTCGAAGCAAAAGACTCATTGCCCCTTGCTATACAAGAAGCTATAGAGCAAGGTTTTGGGAATCAAATAATAATTTGCGGCTCTATTTACTTACTTTCAGATTTCTTCAAAATTTGAGTTAATTTTTTGTCGTATTATACTATTCGTAAGAATAAATTAGACAAATGAATTTTAGGACGAAGCCTCAACACATGCCTATATTAATGGGTAGCAACAAAGCGAGATGCGCTAAATTCATTTGGATCATCTAAAAATGAAGATTGGTATTACTCCCTCCAAAATGTGGTCCAGTAGATGCTGTAATACTGCATAACTATCTTTTAAGTTATATTAAACCCTATTTTTAAATGATCCAACGATTATGTTTTACTGGACTGTTTTAGTACGCTCCTAAAGACAGTAGTGTGTTTTTAGTTGGCTGAGAAATTTGAGTAGCTTGGTAACACCTAAGCTATTTTTACATCGCGTAGAAAGAGGGGATTGGAGATGGTAATTAAGCAATCCTTTAGCCTTGTTTGGCTTTATATCTCTTATTTTTCTTATTAATAACAAATACTTTGCCGTGTCTTTTTACGATTTGGCAATTTTTATCTCTTTTTTTCAATGACTTAAGGGAGCTAACTACTTTCATTTTAGAATAATTATTGTATAAATTTAAGTAAAATAAATTATAAAGGAAAAATCGCAGAGGTCAATAATAAAAGATCTAAAGCATGCATTTTTTCTATTTTTAAAACCTGATATTTAATCTTTGTCACTTATTTACTTCCTAAAGCTATATATTCTATAAATTTAAAATAATATTTTAAAAAAATTTTAGCAAAACACTTAGGCTAAAAATATTTTGTGATATATATCTTGCTACTAAATAAAAAATAAGTTTATGAAAATTATTAGTTTTAGAGATTTAGAAGAAAATATAATACCGCTTGAAGATGCTAAGAGATATTTAAGAGTATCCGAGAGATATGATGATGCATTAATAGAAGAATTAATTAAGTCCGCAATAAGTTACGGTGAATCTTTTATTAAATTAAATATTTCTAAGAAAAAAATAATCTTTAGCGTAAAACTCCTAAATCAAAAAATATATTTCCCCTTTTTGCCTATATATTCTTTAG
>JANRMA010000165.1:0-2031 GCA_033762035.1 Rickettsiaceae bacterium | reverse complement strand
GCCGGAATTGCCGGAGTGCCGACTGCCTGCATTGCATTAATAGCTCCGTCGCTAAATAAAATTGGGTTAATTCCTAAATAAACCTGTAGCCTACAATCTAAAGAATCCCATATAGCATAATAAGAATATCCCGAAGCATAGGAGTCATCCTTTGTAAAGTAACATAATTTAGTTTGATCTGTTTTATTGAGAAAATATAAAGCCATTTCATCAGAAAATTCTACAGCTAAAGGTAATAGATAAGCCGTTATTCCATTTTCAGTGGTAGTACCATCAGTAGCTGAGGGCAGGCCTATTGAAAAATATAAAACTACTAATACTTTTATAGGAATCATCGCAATAGATCCTACATTATTAAAAGACTCTGGGCTTAATGCCATCTCCATACCAACTTTCATCACATACAGAGTAAGCATAGCAATAACTAAGGTTTTCATTGCAGTAAAAAAACTGGAAAATATTGTAATAGAGCTAGAGCTATAAGAATCTAAAACAGCATCTACGTTAGAATTAGTGTAATAACAAACTTGGGGATTAAAAAATAATATATCCAAAGACTCCTTAACACATTCATATCCAGGCCCAAGAACTCCCCCTTTTAGTAAACTATTATTAGCTCCACTAACGCTACAAGCGCTTGGAGTATTACAATAATTATAAGGCGATGAAACTATTGTACTTAAATCTGTTGTAGTACTATTTCTACATACTAGTGGGGCGTTACCATACTGAGTATACATAGCAAGACATAAATACGTTCCCTGCATTCCAGCGACTAATTGAATATTTTGTAAGTTAGTATCTGCGGCTACTGTAGGATGGCTGGTCAGACTACCAAGACTATAGTATGTTCCCGTGGTTATTGTCTGAGATGTGCTATTTGAAGAAGTGCCAGAACTATATGTAGTTCCGGTTGGCGCAAGCGAATTTAATACATATACATTAATAGAAGTAGGGTCAGATGCGACGCATCCGCTAGGACTATTTTCTATTTCTATCAAAGATAAAACAAACGAATACATACTAGCGCTCTTTAAATCTGTTAAAATAGCATCAGTTATATATTGATTTGTGATAGGAGTTACGCAGCTTACCCCAAAATTTGCCATAGAATTGGGCGCAAAGATTAAGCAGATAGAGCAAATAATCATTCTATAGTAAGATAAAATTTTATTCATTCGCTATCTCCTGAATTTGAGGATGTATTTATTTGATTTTGTCCTTCCTTATTACCATTACGCCCCCCTATCATATATTTCAGAGCTCTTCTAATAGGAGAGAAGGCCTTGTGCCCGAATCTAAAGACAGTTTTACCAGCCGAGCCTATTAAACCTTTGCGGGCCGTAACAAGATTTTGTTTTGCTTGTTGCGCGAATTTAGTTGATTTTGATACACCTCCCCTTGCCCGTGAATGAAGGGAGCTATATACAACAGACCCTCTCATTGGAGCACCCCCCTCTAATGCGCCTACGCCAGAAAGCTTTTTGGACATTTCTGGTAATATATCGAGTAGAGACTGCATAGTACTCATTATAAAATAACAGACTATAAAACTCTTTAATACTTCTACTAAATCTTCCCATGATAAATCCGGTACCTTAGTAAATACCCCCTGATTCCAACTCATTTTAGGCCTTGCGATACCGTCAAAAACCTGCGTTGCGGTATTTGCTATTTGACTAGTAAAATCATTACTCGTATGTATTGTAACTGAAGTTGGAGGACTATAATTAAATATTGATGCGCCGTTTAAAAAGGAACCTACACTGTAATAGCATGAATCTAAGGCTGTTGCTGAGGCATAATCAGCTATATCATAAGAAATATAAAATGATTTATATATATGCGAAGAGCTGGTAGAGTCATTCACTAAAGTAATATCTACTGATTTATATTGACAAGTGCCGTAAAAAGCTAAATCGTAAAGGCTAAAATAAATAGCTAGAAATAAAATTGTTACTGTTGCCTGCAACATCATTCCTAAAAAAACTCTCCACCATTTATCAAAATATTTATAGGTATAATTAAATA
>JANRMA010000164.1:0-9658 GCA_033762035.1 Rickettsiaceae bacterium | reverse complement strand
GCCCCTTCGTCTAGCGGTTAGGACACCACCCTTTCACGGTGAAAACACGGGTTCGATTCCCGTAGGGGTCACCATTTTACTTGATGTAACTAAAGCTTTTGGTATAGTTTCTTGTATACTAATATCTTTTTTTGCAATTTGATGCGTAATCGAAAAATTTCTATAGAGGAATTTACTTCCTATCAATTCTTTTCTCTTGCCTTGCCTTACTATAATGGGTGCAGCTTAAATTATTTAGAGCAAATAGCAGATTTCGAATGTAGTAAATTGCTCCAAAATAAAGATATATTTTGCGATCCCGAGGGAAGTTCTTTGGTAAGAGCTCAATTAGAGCGTAATTTTTATAAACATTTCACGGATTCAACATTACTTAAATCTAATATTTATGATTTTATCAGAATAATAGAAGATATTACAAATATTGCAGAGTTAATTATACCAGCTAATGCAAAAAATACTGATGAAATTTATTCTTTTATTAACCATACTACTCAAAATACGAATCTATATTATGTAATAGATTATTGGGGACTGGATCCTAGTTTGCTTAGTCCTAATGTGATTATTTTTTCCTCCATAGAGCTCTTATACGGGATAGAAGGTATAAATTTAGCCTGGATTTTTTGCGCAGATAACAAGCTTTTAGAAAAAATCAAATTAAGGCTTCGATTGATAGGCCCTTCATGCGCTTCGTTAAGCGAAGTATATGCGCTAATTATTCTAAGAAATCATAGGCTTATATATTCTCAGAATCAGAAAATTTTAAATGATAATAAAGCTTATGCAGAGGAAATACACAAAAAAAATAAATGGTTAGATATGGAAATTTCTGATATTTATCCCTGGGCTACTATTACCATACACAAGAGAGACCAGTTTATAAAATATGCAAGTAAATATCCAGGTATTTTAGTATTGCCTTTAGATTCATCTGAAGATAAACTTATAGTTCATATTGGCAAAAGAAGGTTTCTATCTGAGTTTAGTATATTGGTCGAATCTATATATAATTTTTTCTTGCAATAAGATAATATTAGTCTTGCTTAGTATCATTTATTTTAATAGAATTCCTGCTAAAAAATTAAAGAAATGTACAATTTTAATATAGATTCTCATATATTACAGGATTTGCTAGCTAGTTCTATTGAAGCAAGTATTGCAGCGCGTAAACTATTTGGCAAGGGCTCAGAGAAAGAGGCAGATTTTTACGCAGTATCAGCTATGAGAAATAGTCTTAATAATGCAAATATTGACGGTACTATTGTGATTGGAGAAGGGGAAAGAGACGAAGCCCCAATGCTTTACGTAGGGGAGAAAGTAGGCAGAGGGATTGGTCCAACAATAGATATAGCAGTAGATCCTTTAGAAGGTACTACTATTCTTGCAACAGCAGGGGCTGGAGCGCTTTCGGTTATTGCTGCATCAAATAAGGGTACAATGCTGAATGCGCCCGATACTTATATGGAAAAAATTGCTACAGGATTTGAATTTTCTGAGCAAATAATAGATCTAGATCAAACTATAGAAGAAAACCTAAAAGTAGTTGCTAAAGCAAAAAGACAAAATATAGAAGATTTGCTGGTTATTGTTTTGGCAAGACCAAGGCACGAGGAGTTAATTGCAAAAATTCGCGAGAAAAAAGCCAGGGTAAAACTTATTAGTGACGGAGATATTTCTGCTATAATACAAACTACTAATATAGGTTATGCTGATCTATATGTAGGTATAGGAGGAGCTCCCGAAGGGGTACTTGCTGCTAGCGCGCTGCAAACACTAGGCGGGCAAATGTGTGCAAGGCTTTTAATTAACAGTGAGCAAGAAAAAATGAGAGCAGCTAAGTTGGGCATTACTGATTTTAGTAAAAAATATTATTTAGATAATCTTGCGCCAAAAAATGCCTTATTTGTTGCAACGGGAGTAACAGATGGAGATTTACTAAAGGGTATTTCTTATACTAATAATAAAATAGGTACTAATAGTTTAATGCTTAATGGTTACAAAAAGACAATAGATTTTGTCGAATCTACTAGAATAATTGAATGAAACATGGAGTCTCCTCTAATAAATGGCTTGCAAGAGAAATAGACGAAAGGTTAGTTTATAGGCTAGTAAACGACTATAATCTTTCGGAAATACTAGCGCGTATATTAATTGGAAGAGGAATAAATATCGAAGAAGTAGAGGATTTTATTAATCCTAAAATACGCAAGGCTCTTCCTGACCCATTTCATCTTATAGATATGGAAAAAGCCTGTAATAGAGTATATGAGGCAATAATTAATAATCAAAAAATTTTAATCTTTGGGGATTATGATGTAGACGGCGCTACTTCATCTGCTCTTTTAAAAAGATTATTTACAATGCTTAATGTAAATTGCGATATATATATTCCAGATAGAATTACAGAAGGCTATGGCCCTAGTGCTGAGTTAATGTCTAAATTTAAGAGTATGGACTATAGTTTAGTTATTACTGTAGATTGCGGCGTTACAGCATTTGATGCCCTAGAATATGCGGATAATATTATGCTTGATGTTATAGTGCTAGACCATCACTTGAGCGAAATACTACTTCCGCGAGCATTTGCCATAGTTAACCCCAATAGAATAGACGAATCCTCAAAATATACAAATATAGCTGCAGTAGGAGTAAGTTTTTTATTTGCTGTAGGGCTTATTAGCACACTAAAAAAAAATAAATATTTTACATCGAGTAATGATATTCCTAATTTACTAGATTTATTAGATTTAGTAGCACTTGGTACTGTTTGCGACATGATGCCTATTACAGGTTTGAATAGAGCATTTATAATGCAAGGTCTTAAAGTAATAGCAAGGCAAGAAAATATAGGCCTAAAGACTCTAGCGCAAATTGCCTGTATTGAAGGTAAGATCACAACCTATCATCTTAGTTTTGTAATTGGCCCAAGAATTAACGCAGGCGGTAGGGTAGGGAGCTCATATTTAGGCGCAAGGCTACTTTCGATGGCTGACCCCGTAAAAGCATATGAATATGCATCTCGTCTGGAATCTTTTAATCTTCAAAGAAAAGCTATAGAAACTAGAATAATAGAAGAAGCTGTAATAATTGCCCAGGAACAGTCTGGCAATAGCCATATTATAGTATCAAGTACTTCATGGCATCAAGGAGTAATTGGCATAGTTGCAAGTAAATTGAAAGAAAAATACCAAAAACCTATTATAGCTATTTCGATAGAAAATGGCATAGGCAAAGCTTCTTGTAGATCTGTTAAAGGTATAAATTTAGGCCAAAAAATTACAAAAGCTAAGGATATGGGCCTTCTTATTGGCGGAGGAGGACATGCTATGGCAGCGGGCTTTACGATAGATGCAAATAAGATTCCAGAGTTTAGTTTATTTTTAGAGCAGGAGCTTTCAAGCGACCTAGATTGCTTTGAAGAAAATATGATAAAATATTACGATGCCTTTATATCTCCTAATGGCGTAAATATAAATTTAGCCAAAGAATTAGAAAAGCTTGAGCCTTACGGCATCGGCAATGATGAGCCATTAATTTTAATCGAAGGCCTTTATGTATTGAAGGCTAGAATTCTGAGTAATCAGCATATATCAATTTTATTTGCTCCTTCTAGAGATAGTTATGGTACTAAAGCTATTAACGGGATTTGTTTTAATGGCATAAATAGCCCTATGGAACAAGTGCTTCTATCAGAGAAAGTCCGCAAAATCAGTATAATTTGTAATGTTAAGGTAAATAATTGGCAAGGTAATAATAGCTTGCAAGTAATAGTGCACGATCTAATCCAGCAAGACTAACATCAGTCCATGCTTAACTTTTGTGGGGATTTATCAGTTCGTTATGTCAAGTGCAAGCTTTTTTGTATTATACCAATTTTCATTTTTAAATGATCTAAATGAATTTATTCTTGGGAGTGGTATTAGCATTACTGCATTTGAATATAGGTAAATTTATAATTTGAATGGTGGGCGATGAGAGATTCGAACTCCCGACAATCTCGGTGTAAACGAGGTACTCTACCAGCTGAGCTAATCGCCCTTGACTCACATAATGGTATAGAAAAGGGATTATAAACTAAAATAATGGCATCATCAAGAGATAAATGCAAGAATATGAATAATGTACGTTATTCATACTCTTTGTGAGTAGGGCTAAGTGCTTTGTCTACAGCAATTCTTTCGTCGAATACAAAACAATCCCCCTCCCATAAATTATTTTTATTACCTGTTTCTTCAAGGTACTGAAGTATACCCCCTTTTAAATGATATACTTCATTAAAGCCTTTAGATTTTACATACGCAGTAGATTTTTCGCAGCGGATACCCCCAGTACAAAACATCAGAATTTTTTTGTCAGAAAAGTTATTTTTATGATTTTCGAACCAGTCAGGGAATTCTCTGAAAGTTACAGTATTAGGATTTACTGCTTTTTTAAATGTTCCAAGTGCAACTTCATAGTCATTTCTTGTATCGATTAATACTATGTCTTCTTGGTCTAAAAATTCGTCCCATTCTTTTGGTTCTATATATTTCCCTTTCAGATTATTAACGTCTAGCGCGCCTACTCCTAGAGTGACTATTTCTTTTTTGAGCTTTACTTTCAGTTTGTTAAATGGATGAGCTGGCGCATAGTTGATTTTATATATAAGCTCTTGATCGCCGGCTATTTGCGTTAGGTAGTTTAGAATATATATTATATTTTCGCCTGTTCCTGATAAGGAACCATTAAATCCTTCTTCTGCTATTAAGATAGTTCCCTTAAGGCTTTTGCGCATACATAAAGCAGTAAGCTTTGAGAGAAGAATGCCACTGTCTTTTATGCCTGTAAAGCAATAAAAGCTAGTAACTGCAATTTTGTCTAAATATTTACTCATAAATTGCTCCGAATAACTACTATTTTGAATTTTAGATATTAAGCGCTTATTATATATAAATATTGATAAAAATCAATATGTGATAGTGTGCGGGCAGCAATTCTAGAACCTAAGTCAAGGAACCTAGACTTAAGATTTCCTGGACCCGGTTTTTCAAGCGGGTGACAAGAAGGAGTAGTCATTCCCACGAAGGCGGGAATCCAGAATAAATATCTCCTGGATCCCCTCTTTCGAGGGGATGACAAGGGGCAAATCTGTTGTTCCCTCGCAGTAACGAATCCAGTCGTACCATCGCCTGGATCCCCACTTTCAAGCGGGTGAGAAGAAGGAGTAGTCATTCCCACGAAGGTGGGAATCCAGTCTTACCATCTCCTGGATCCCCTCTTTCGAGGGGATGACAAGGAGCGCAAATAGTCGTTCCCCTAGTCTTAACATCTCCTGGATCCCTCTTGCGAGGGGATGACAAGGGGGCGTCATTCTTAAGCGAAGGAGGAGGCGCACGTATATTAGACTATAGTGACAATAAATAAAATTAAAGCAATAATGTTATTGCCTTTAAAACTATTAAAACATATTTTTTGACATTTCATTTCTAATTCAGATATTTGCGAGAAAAAATAGCACATAACAAAAAACCCAAGTATTATTTGGAGTAAGTTTAAACCATGTTGAGAGATATAAAGCGCCAAATAAAAGAAGAAGAGAAAGACTAGGTAGAATAACATGATAAAAAATCTTGGGCTTGTATTTTCAAGAAAAATACTTAATGATTTAACGCCGATTAATTTATCATCCTGTAGATCCATGTATCCGTAAATAGTGTCGTACGCGATTGTCCAGAAAACGCAACCTATATAAAGGATTACTATTTTTAAAGATAGACATTGCTCGTTCTGCATAGCAACAACAAATATTCCGTAATTAAAGGTTATACCTAGGAATAATTGCGGTAAATAAGTAAATCTTTTCATGAATGGATAAACTATAACGAGCGGAATAGATAATAAGCAGCATATAATTGCCTTAAAATTTAACGAGCATAAAATAATTAACCCTAAACAACATACTAGCCCAAGTATAGTAAGTGCCTGATTGACCGATAAAGAGCCTTTTGCAAGAGGCCTATTTTTTGTTCTTTCTACTTTTGCATCAATATCCTTATCTACAATATCATTGATAATACACCCTGCTGTACGGGCTAAAAAACAGGCAAGTAAAAATTTTAACATTAGGAAAAAATCCAAATCATCTGAGGTAAGGCAACATGCGTAAGCACAAGGCCAAAATAAAAGTAGAGCTCCAGTAGGCTTATTGATTCTTGTAATGGCGGCTATATCAGCGAGTAACATTTTATTATGTAAATTATTATTGAGTTTATCGGTGGATAGAATATTATAGTTCTTTTTATAATGATAGGAAGAATTTTATAATGTCGCAACTAGATTCGTATAATTTTAGAGATAGAGAGCATAATTGGAGAAAATTTTGGAGAGAGAAGAAAATTTACGCTTTTAATCCTAATTTAGATAGAAGTAGTAATTATTCTATCGATACTCCTCCTCCTACGGTGTCGGGTCAGCTTCATATGGGCCATATTTTTAGCTATTCTCAAGCAGATTTTATAGCAAGGTTTCAGCGCATGCAAGGTAAGAATGTATTTTACCCTATAGGATTTGATGACAACGGACTACCTACTGAGCGTTTAGTAGAGAAAGTAAAAAATATCAAAGCCCCTTCTATGATGCGTCAGGAATTTATAGACAATTGTAAAGAAGTAATTGAAGCAGAAGAAGAAAAATTTGCAGATTTATTTGACTCTATAGGTTTTTCTTTTGACTGGGATTTAAAGTATCAAACAATTACTGCTACTTCTGTAGCTGTTTCTCAGCTTTCTTTTCTGGATTTAGTAGAAAAAAGGCAAATATATAGAGCAGAGCAGCCAGTATTATGGGATCCGGTAGATCAGACCGCGCTTGCCCAGGCTGATATTGAAGATAAAGAACAAAATTCCGAAATGCACGACATAAGTTTTAGAAGTAGCAAGGGAGATGAGCTTATTATTGCAACTACAAGGCCGGAACTATTACCAGCGTGCGTTTGCCTATTATATCATCCTGATGATGAAAGATATAAACATTTAGAGGGAGATTATGCTATTTCCCCAATTTTTGGGGTCAGGGTAAAAATACTAGCCGATGATTTAGTAAAGCAAGATAAAGGAACAGGTCTTGTAATGTGCTGTACTTTTGGTGATACTACTGACTTGCTATGGCGCTCAAAACATAATTTACCTTTTAAGATTATAATAAATAAACAAGGAAGAATAGAAGATAGCCTTAAGTTTGAGTCAGAAGAGGCGAATAAAAGCTTTAAGTCTTTGGTAGGATTAAAAGTAAAAGAGGCTAGGGTAAAAATTTTGGAGCTATTACGCAATTCTTATGATTTAAAAAAATCTATTCCTATTATTCAGAATGTAAAATGCGCAGAAAGATCCGGTGCTCCTCTAGAGATTATTACTACTAATCAATGGTTTGTAAAAGCCGTGGATCATAAAGATGATTTATTAAAAAAATCGGAAGAGCTAAATTGGTATCCTCAGCAAATGAAAATAAAGTTGGATAGCTGGATAAATTCTGTTAGCTGGGATTGGTGCATAAGTAGACAAAGATATTTTGGAGTACCTTTTCCAGTTTGGTATTCTCTTAAAAAGGGCGAGGAGGGTAGAGTGATTTTTGCTGACAAAAACAGGCTTCCTGTAGATCCGCTAGTCGATTTACCAGAAGGGTATAGCATAGATGAGGTAGTAGCAGATAAAGATGTAATGGATACATGGGCAACAAGCGCCGTTTCTCCTCAGTTATGTACTCATTTTATCAATGAAAAATATAATCTTCACTCAAGGCTTCATGATAGTTTATATCCTTTTGATTTGAGGCCTCAAGCACATGAAATTTTAAGAAGCTGGGCATTTTATACTATGCTTAAATCTCATCTTCATCAAAATACGCTTCCTTGGAAAAATATTATGATTAGCGGTTGGTGCCTTGCTCATGATAAAACCAAAATGTCTAAATCCAAGGGTAATATTATTTCGCCCGTAGAGCTTATAGAAAATTTTGGCGCAGATGTTGTGAGATATTGGGCTTCTTGCTCAAGGCTTGGTCAAGATACCTCTTTTTCTGAAGATTTACTAAAATTGGGCAAAAAATTAGTCAATAAATTATGGAATGCATCTAAGTTTGCATCCAGCCATTTTGCTAAAATAAAAGGGACAAATTTAACGTTCGAGCAAGCAATAAAGAATAAGATAATTTTTTATGACATTGACTTATGGCTTATTGCTAAAATGCATAATACTATAGAGCAATCAACAATAGCATATGAAGCCTTAGAATATAGGCAGGCTATGGAACATATAGAATATTTCTTTTGGCACGATTTCTGCGATAATTACTTGGAAATTTCTAAGGCAAGATGTTACCATGAAGATGGCATTAATCAAGAGGGAAAGCTTAGCGCTATTTATACACTATATTTAGTACTAGAAAATATTCTTGCTCTATTTGCCCCTATTTTGCCATTTATAACAGAGGAAATTTACAGTAAACTTTACGGTGATGGCTCTATTCATAGTGGGGGTAAATGGCCAAAAGTTGTTTTTTCGGAGGCGGAAAAATTATTAGAAGCAGAAAAGGCTGGAGATAGTATGGTGCTAGTATTAGAGTTGGTACGCAAGGCTAAATCTGAAAAAAATCTTTCTATTAAGGCTCAAATTAAAGAGCTTTCTATATGTTTTGTGGGTAATTTTTCAGAAAATAGCATTCAAGATTTGAAATTTGTTACAAATTCTGAAAAAATTACTTTATTAAATCTTATGTCTAAACAAGGTGATAAGATATTCGATCAAGTAATAGATGATGGACAGGATTCTGTAATAGGTATTAAGTATCCAGATTCTTGATAGATGGTATTATAAGAAATTTCCTTTAGGAAAGATTCTCCGGGTATTTTCGCTAGTTAAGCGAATGAATTCTTCGTAGTTTATATCTCGTAAAGCTGCAATAAATTCTGCAGTATGAGTAATATAAGAGGGCTCGTTAGGTTTGCTACGAACCGGTGTAGGCGCAAGATAAGGTGCATCCGTCTCTATTAGCAATCTATCAAGTGGAATATAGCGCGCAGCATCCTGAAGGATAGTAGCATTTTTGAATGTTACAATACCGGCAATCGAAATATACATTCCAAGATCTAACATTTTTTTTGCAAATTCTAAATCTTCTGTAAAGCAGTGAATAATTCCAGGAAAAGATTTTTCTTTCATATTAGAGGCAATAATATTAAGCGTATCAATTTTTGCATCTCTAGTATGTACTATTACCGGTAAGTTTGTTTCCTGAGATGCGCATATATGCCTATAGAAAGACTCTTGCTGTAAATCCTTGTTAAATCCAGGGTGATAGTAATCCAAGCCCGTTTCTCCGAAGCTAATTACTTTAGGATTAAGGCTAAATTTTATAAGTTCTCCAGTAGTTATTAAGTCTTCTTTTGTGACATTACATGGATGAACCCCTACAGAGCAATATATATTTTCAAAACTATTGCTTATATTGAGAATTTCTGAAAACTCAGAAATTTGTGTGCAAATAGTATGTAGGTATTTTACTCCTTTTTTAGAGGCATTATCTATATACAAAGGTATATTTTCCTTTAAGTGCCCAAGATTAAGATGACAATGTGTATCTATTAGGAAGTCTGACATGGTAAATAAACTATAAATATAATTAT
>JANRMA010000163.1:0-1880 GCA_033762035.1 Rickettsiaceae bacterium | reverse complement strand
TCAGGAATTTAATGGCCTATAATACCATAATTCCTGGTTTTGCAAAATATATAATATTTATGCTAGATGCTGCACTTTTAGGCCGCCGCAAAAAAGAGTAGGGGGCATACAAGTGCGTCCAGCAACTATTTCAAAGCGTTCATTAATTCTTTTACGGTTTCAACGGACTTATCAAATAAGTTTTTTTCCTCAGGATTTAGATCTATTTCTACAATCTTTTCAACGCCGCCGGCTCCAATTACTACAGGAACACCAACATATAAATCTTTTATGCCATATTCACCGTCTAAGTATGCCGCGCATGGTAAAATACGTCTTTTGTCTTTTATATAGCTTTCGGCCATAGCAATAGCAGATGCGGCGGGCGCATAAAAGGCAGAGCCAGTCTTAAGTAAATTAACTATCTCACCGCCGCCACCAGCCGTTCTTTTGACTATAGCGTCAATTTTTTCCTGACTTGTCCATCCCATTTTAATTAAGTCTGGTACAGGAATGCCTGCTACAGTAGAATATCTCACCAATGGCACCATAGAATCTCCATGTCCTCCTAGTACAAAACTAGTAACATCTTCAATAGAAACATTAAATTCTTGGGCTAAAAAATGAGAAAATCGAGATGAGTCAAGAACACCCGCCATACCCACAACTTTTGAAGGTAAGAATCCGGTTTCATTTTTCATTACATGTACCATTGCATCCAATGGATTAGTAATAACTATGACAAAGCTATTTGGAGCATATGTTTTAATACCGCTTGCCACTTTCTTAATTACTTCTGCATTCATGCTAAGTAAATCATCTCGGCTCATACCCGGCTTTCTAGGAAAACCAGCTGTTACAATTACTACATCACTACCTTCAATATCTGCATAATTGCTTGTGCCAGTTATTCTTGCATCCCGATCTTCAGATTTCGTGCTTTGAGAGATATCTAGGGCTTTTCCTTGAGGAATACCATCATTAATATCAAATAACACAACATCTCCTAATTCTTTCAGCATTATAAGATGGGCAAGTGTGCCGCCTATATTACCGCTGCCAATAAGTGCAATTTTTGGTCTTTTCATTTTTTCCTCTTGATGTGATTAACATAAATTATTATGATATATAATTAACTTCTTAACAAGAAAAAAATGTCTTATATATGCTATCACCTTTGAGCTCGTAGTATTTAGATCATACAAATCTTCATTTTTAATTGGGGCAAACGGGAGGCTAAAGGGAAAATAGTATAGTAATTTAAGATAAAACAAATTATTTAGAAAATATTTAGTTACAATCTATGCTTGGTAATAAGGCTCCCCAGATCACAATCTTTACCATGGTTGTTACTCCTTTCAGGAAAAGCGCCCATTTACAGCGCTCCTTTGATGTAACTTAATTAAACATGGCAATTGATCTTTAGGCAATGCCTCTCTAGTTTTAAAATAGTTTAAGGCTTTTTTGGGCGATATTTTTCGTGATCTTTTGCATGGTAGCAAATTTGATTTGGCAAATAATTCTTTTTTGCTATCCTATTTAATGCTTGTTTTTAGAGGTATATATAAAAATAGATATAAATTATATCTAGATAATTTATAACCTCTAATTCGGAATTTTAAATGCCTTCTGTACAGTCATTGTTAAATTCATCTCCTAATAATCGACTATCATTTTCTTTTCTTTCTTCACGGCCTTTATCATTTAACTCTGTGCAATTAGTGAGATCGTAATCAGGAGATGCTAAAAGATCTAATAATTCTTGTACTAGTCAAGATTTGATCTGACGGTCAGTATATTTTGTTACAAATGATAGTCGGATAAGTTATGACTGTCAGATGTGTTATTATAGTACATAGATTCATTGGATTTTTCAATAGCAATATGTTTAGAATCTAAAA
>JANRMA010000162.1:0-2239 GCA_033762035.1 Rickettsiaceae bacterium | reverse complement strand
GGAGAGATTAGATAAGAATATTTAAAATAGAGTATGAAATATGAATATAGATTCAGCGATTTTTATTGGGTTTTTAGTAGTTAATATAATATTAGGCTTAGGCTCTAGTACAGGCATTAAGAATATTAAAGAATATGCTATAGGAAATAGAGATTTTTCTACCGCCTCTATTGTGTCTACTATAGTTGCAACTCGGGTGAGTGGAAGCATGTTTTTTACTATTATATCTGAATCTTATAATAATGGTCTATATTTCATCTGGGCTGACGCTGGAAGTGTTATATGCTTTCTGCTATTGGGGTACTTTTTTGCTCCAAGACTTAGCGAATTTTTAGGCAAAATATCTATAGCTGAAGCAATGGGGGATCTATACGGAAAACCTGTAAGGATAATCACCGCTCTAGCAGGCTTTATAGGCGTAAGCGGTATTATAGCTATGCAGCTAAAAGTTTCCGGACTATTATTTGAATATTGCTTTAATGTGCCAAGCGCTTACGGAGTAATAATTGGAGGTATTATTGTTACCTTATATTCTACTTTAGGGGGCATAAAATCTGTAACTTTTACTGATATTATTCAGTTTTTCACTTTTGGCACTATAATTCCTATAATCACATTTTGTCTACTCGCTACATTAGATAGTAAAAATCTTATATTTACTACTTTATCTACTAATAAGGTTTTTGATTATAATGAAGTCTTCGATTTCAATAATTCTAGATCTCTTTATTATCTATTTCTATTTTTTTATTTTGCTATACCAGGCTTTAACCCTGCTATTTTTCAAAGAATATCTATGGCAAAAAATGTAAATCAGGTCAGAAGCTCCTTTATTATAGCTGGATTGACTTATTTATTACTGACTCTAATGCTTTACTGGATTTCTATATTGCTTTTATCTATAAATCCTAATCTGGACGCAGGTAGAGTAGTTAAGCATCTTATATTCGATTCTTCATATGTAGGGCTAAAGGGCCTTACACTTGCAGGAATAATGGCAATGTTAATGTCTACTGCAGACAGTCATATAAATTCTACTTCAGTTTTAATAGTTCATGACTTTTGCAAGCCCTTAGGAATTAATTTGGTAAAAAATGAACTAACTTTCTCGCGCATAGCATCTTTATTTATTGGCATTTTTGCTATAATATTATGCTTATATAGCACAAGCCTGCTCCAATTAATAATTATGACAGCATCTTTCTACATGCCTATTGTCACAGTACCTTTTACTATGTCTTTAGTTGGATTTAGAAGTAGCGGCAAGTCTGTATTAATTGGGATGATGGCGGGGTTTGTAACAGTTGTAATATGGAAAATATTTTTTACGCAAATTGGCATAGATGGGCTTGTGCCTGGTATGCTTGCTAATTTAGTCTTTTTGCTAGGAAGCCACTATATCTTGCAGCAGCAAGGCGGATGGGTTGGAATCAAAGATTATGGCCCAGTGCTACAAATACGTAAAAACAGAAAAGCTAAAATACAAAACTTTATCAAGGCTTGTAGAAACTTTGATCTATTTCTATTTTTACGCAAGAACAGTCCAAGTAGTGGCCCAGGCGGTGAAGCTATCTATACTTATCTTGGCTTATTTTGTATGATTTCAGCTTTTTCTGCTATGCATACAATCGATAAATCAATTCAGCTAGAATATATCAAATTATTAGGTTTTATATATCCTAGCGTCTTATTGATATCAACATTACTTCTTGCTTATCCTCTTTGGCTTGCCAGCTGGCGTAACAGCGGCGTTGTTTCGATATTGTGGCATATAGCAATATTCTATATTCTTATTTGTGTAAGTTTTTTACTAGTGATTATTAGCAAATTTACTCCCTTGCAGTTAATGGCCTTTATGATCAACTTCGTTGTGATTGCGGTATTGGTAAGATGGCAATTAGCCTTGATTATGATAGTAACAGGATTACTTCTTACAATCCAATTTTGTAAATATTTTCTGGGTGCAAATTATTTACAAGAACAATATGCGTTTGCTAATTTTGAAACAGCATATCTTCTATTGCTAATTTCTAGTATTTTAATCGCTTTCTTAAAGCCTAAACAAGACTGGCAAGAGCTTACGCAAGAACAGAAAGACCATCTTGCTGGGAGAATTGATGCAAAAGATGCAGAAATAAAAGAAGCCCTCGCACTTAAAGGTGAATTTATTCGTAATGTAAGTCATGAATATCACGCTCCTATGACGGGTATTGTCAGTATGGCAGAAACTTTGGTAGAA
>JANRMA010000161.1:0-2742 GCA_033762035.1 Rickettsiaceae bacterium | reverse complement strand
CTATGTACTATAATAACACATCTGACAGTCATAACTTATCCGACTATCATTTGTAACAAAATATACTGACCGTCAGATCAAATCTTGACTAGTACAATTAAAACTTGAAATTCTCTCTAAAGCATTATTTACCCCGGATTCGTCTAGTTCAGATCCATTTTGGAGTAGCTCAGCAGAAGTAATATTTCAGGATATAGTAACGTATCTTGTAGATAAGAATCACTTGAGCCTTGAGAAATTAAATAATATGATTGCGAAAATAGATATAAAAAAATTAGGTAGCAAACTCAAAAACACCTATTCTTCTGTTTATCTTGATCCTTCTAACGAAAAAACAGCTGCTTCAATAAGATCAACTCTTGCAACTAACACCAAAGCACTGAGGTATTTACCAGAAAAAGGAGATTATCCTTTCATTTTTAGAGAATGGGTCAAATCTATCTCTGAGCAAAATAACCAAGATACTCACAACAAAGGTCCATTCTTATTCCTTAGCGCCTCTCCAGAAAATAGAGACCTAATGAGACCATTGCTAAGCATGTGGATGGATATTATAGCAAGCAGTATTATGTCATTAGGCCCTAACTCTAAAAGACGAATCTGGATGATTATTGATGAATTACCAGCTTTGAAGAAAATACCCTCCCTTATTACTGCTCTTTCTGAATTCAGAAAATATGGTGGATGTATTATGACCGGGCTACAATCTATAAATCAACTCTATAAAATATACGGGCAGCACGATGCATATACAATGTTAGATCAGTTTGACACTAAATTTATTTTTAGAACTGAAGATCATAATTTCGCAAATTACATATGCAAAAACTTTGGAGAAATAGAATATACAGAATCCTCAGAAAATATCTCATATGGAGCTAATGAGATGCGAGATGGAGTCAGCCTTTCTAAAATAGAAAGACGCAAACTCCTTGTTACTCCGAGTGATCTTGCATCTCTTGAGCCTTGCCAGTGTTACGTATCTCTGCCAGAGCCTGAGGTAAGAGCGGCTAAAGTGAAGATGGAGTTTGTTTGATATGCATTTTTAACCTAAGTTCCTTTCTCCTTTGAGATTAGCTAAGATAATTTCATATTAGTAAATTAGCAAAATATTATTTTTAAATAAATTCTTGAAATAATAATCTAAGTCTTTATCATTCATTTGATAATTAGTAGCGGGGGATTTGTAATTTATTATAAATCAAATATTTTAATAGGTTGTTTATATGGAAAATATAGAAAAGTTTGTAGATGAAATTAATAGTCATCTAGAGCAAGAAATACGTAAGCTATTGCTTAATCATACGATCTTAATAGCAAAACATGAAAAAAATATCACATCTACTAAACGTATAATAACTAGCAAGCATCATGAAATTTATTTAGATGAGTTAGATTTACTCTTGCATAAATATTATCTTAATATTGCAAGAAAATTAGCAAATAAAATATATATGGGCAAGAAAGTAAGAATAATACCTAAAGGAGGCACTAAAATAGACTAAGAAATTACCTACTTAGATTGAGTTTTTCTTATGTTTTGATATTTGAGTAGTTTAACTAAATTTTAGAATAATCCCTCTTGTAATAAATAATCTCTATATTAATTCTATAAATTCTTTAGTATAAATATTCTACCATAAGCACATATTACTATATTTTATTATTTCAATGAAACGAATTACCCATCTAAGACATGACGGACTCTTTAGAAAAGCTCTAGAAAATGAAATAGCAGCGAGAGAGTTTTTAGATGTTCATCTACCATCTTATATTAAAGATAAGATAGATTTATCTAAAATAACACTTGATCATAAAGATAGTTTTATAGAAAAGGAATTAAAGAAATCAGCTTGTGATGTCTTAATTGGAGTAGAGCTTAAAGAAAATACTTCTTCTGATGATTTAGATAATAAAGCTTATATTTATTGCCTCATAGAACATCAAACAAAACCAGATCCTATTATGTCTATAAGAATAATGAAATATATGATTTCTATATGGCAGAGATTTTTAAAAAATAATCCAAATAGTAAATTACCTATAATATATCCTCTTGTATTTTATACAGGAAAAGATCCTTACAACTCCCCAAGAAACTTATGGGAAATGAGCAGGGATGCAAAACTTGCAAAAGATATTCTAATAAAAGGATATGATCTAATTAATATCTCTAATATTCCAGATCATATAATAAAACAAAGAAGATGGGCGGGGATGCTTGAAATCTTTATGAAACATATAAGAGACAAAGATATAATATCTTTATGGAGGGAAGTAGAAGAACATCTACCAGAGATCATCAAGCACCATGGAGGTTCTGATTATATAATAAGCTTCATAACATATTCCTTGCCCAAAGCACGAGAAAATGATATTATCACATTAAATAACCTTATTCAAAACAACATTGGCCAAAACGAAACAGAGGAAGTTATGAAAAGCGCAGCACATAAAATCTACGAAGACGGAATGAGTGAAGGTATGCAAAGGGGAATTAATGAAGGTATGCAAAGGGGAATTAATGAAGGTATACAGAGAGGAAAAATTGAAGGTAAGAAGATAATAGCCCTTAATATGCTCAAGAAAAAATTACCAATTGATATGATTATTGATGTAACTGATTTATCTATTGCTGAAATAAGTGCTTTAAAATTTAAGAAATAATCTACTATCTAATTAAATGATCTTTTTCTGAAGAGTAATCTAATTATATTATCACATTAAATAACCTTATTCAAA
>JANRMA010000160.1:0-7604 GCA_033762035.1 Rickettsiaceae bacterium | reverse complement strand
CAGCCCGCATAAAGAATCAAGTGTCTCAAATAATGGCCTTGGAGTAATGGAATTTGGAGTAATTAAATTTGCTGACATAAAATGCTTTTTTGATATTACAAGTATACATCTTGTAATCTAATTTACAAGCTTTATTAGGCAATAGTAAATTATATTAACCCTACACCGCAGTTCCGGAGGCTCCTCTGCTTCGCCCTTATTAGAGTACCTACCATGCCAAGTCGATACCGTACTAAATCTCAGTATTGTTGCCTGTTAGCTCTAAGATTTTATCATATTCATAGGACCAGAAGTCTTCAGTTGTTTTATTAAATAACAACTCTTCCTCAACCAATCTAGAATTATTAATAATAGCATCCTCTTGAGATAAACGCTCTCCTGTTAAATAAAGCATGAAATTCTCTATTACCTCCGGAGCGCAATTGGAATATCTCTGCACTTCGGTAATTAATTGCTCTACTTCAAAACCGTAATTCAGTATTATTTTTTAAAGATTATAAGTTATTATATTATTTTCTGATTCAATATAAAAAGCTTTAAATTCACCATTTTCTTGTTTAATAAACATTAATCCTACTGCGTGTTTACCACTGATACTAAATGGGGCTAATACTACATCAGTGTTGTCATTTGGTGAACTTAAGAGTTTATGCAGCATATCAGAAATATTATTTTCTGAGTCATCAAAAATATAATTACCTTCTAAAATACTGATTTTCTTGTTCATTAAATTATCTTTAATTCTCAATTTAAGAATATCTTGAGTTGCTTTTATAGTATATTCATTGAATGTTGGGTGAATATTATCAGGACCACTTGCTTCTTCTAGCATTAAACCTTTTTGGAGTGTTTTATCTAGTTTCACTTTTTTAGGCTTTTGCTGATACGTTTCTGCTTTATCTGCTGAATTTAAATTCAGTTGATTCATTCTAGTATCTATATCTTCTATCGAAGAATTTTGTTTTGCTCGAGAAGTATCCATAGAAGGCCGCAATATAGGTTTTTTAGATACATCCGTTTGAATATCATCAAATTCACTATGTTCTGCATCTGACGCGACGTTATCAACAGCTACTTTACAAGCATTCCTCTCTTGCGCATAATACTCAGAAAAAATTTTAATTATTTCTTCATCTGTGAGCTTACCTAGATAATTGTACAACTCCTCCTTTGTTTTTTCCAGTCCCTTAAGTAGATTTTCCTTATTTAATGTTTTTTTTAAATGATACATAAGCACTTGTTTAGCAGCAGCTTTTGGTGTGTTGCAAGATTTTTGTTTTATTATTTCTTCAATTCCTCTATGAAAAGCAGGTTGGCCCTTAGTTTGCCCGCCTTTGTTGTTAGATCCAGATGGTTGATTATACAATGCTCCTGCATGCCCTTGAACATTATTTTCATTATCTTGCCAAATTACATGTACAGTATTCATACGCAATGCGTTTTGAATCTCAAGCCAGTCACGTTCTACTTTGTTTATTATTGATGTAGCATCATATCCTTCCACAGCTCCGCAACTTCTAAGATACATTTCTATCAATAATTTGGTTGGTATCATTTCATGTTCTCCTACATTTCGGTCCATATTTTTTAACTGAATTGGTTCTGTGCGAACAATAGAGCCTGGTTCTTTTAAATGTACCCCCCTTTCTTTTGCTCGTTCTAGTGCCAGTTTTTCCCTTTCTTCAGGGGAGTAGCTCGAGTTACGTAGCTCTTTCGCAATCTCATGTAGGATCTTCATATCTTTTGTCAATTCTCTATCAAATATATCCTCCGACTTCATTTCTGGTCTTGCGTTAGCCCCAAAGCTACTTGCTTCAAAATATTTTTCCCATAGTTTTTTAATCTCCCACGTAAGGCTAAATTTATGGCTTGGATTAAATTTCCCACTAATTATTTCTTTTCCTATTTTTGACAAAACAGTTCCAGAGCATTTTTTAGGAATTAAAAAGTCGATTTGTTGATAACCATTTAAATTTTCAATTGGCAATCCATCTTGATTTGTTTCATCTATCCACACAAACGTTCCTTCCGAATTTTTCTTGAAACAATATGCATGACCTAGAGGACCTTCTTTTGAGGTAAATAATGCAATCGCCGCATCGGATTCATAAGATTCTAGTAATTTTTCTATCTGCTGTTGACTTATATTAGTATTAGATCGATATTCTGCCACTCCTTTTGGACTGAAGTCTTCTAAAATTTGCTTAGCGTATAGCTTTGATAGGCCTTGACCATGCTCTAGTTTGCTCTTGATAGATGGCCTTATTATATCAAGCATCCTATTTATTTCATTAGTTAAAGATAATAATGCCATATCGGCTTTTATAACGCAATCATTATGCAAATTGTTTGGAGCTACTTCCTCTTCTATTTGCGCAATAGACTTCTCGCTTGCATCCTCTTCTATTATTACTGATTCGGTTGTAGATTCGCAATCAGGAGTATTATTTCTTGGCTTATCCGTCTTAAATACAGAAGATTTTATGACTTTAAAAATTTTATCTGTGGCCATAGATGTCATTTGTTCTAGTGTCGATTCTGAATCTGATAAATTTATACCATATTTCATTAAGAACTTATCCAAAGGATTTGAACATAGAATTTTATCTATAAAAACCTCACATTTTGTAGTTATTGTATTAATGATTTGTTTTATAAATTCGATTGCTTTTCCGCCGAAGGCGTCCTTGAAATCTCTAATAAGAAAATTACTAAAATCACTGATATTAGCCTTAAGTGTTTCTATTTTATCGCCTATTTCTTGGGGGAATTTTTTTATTGTTTCTATTATAGGTTCAAAGTACTTAAGATCGAAGAATTTAAAAATTCCTTCCGATAATTTAGTAATCTTTTTATCTAGCACTAATTTCTTTGTAAGATCAGCGATTTCTTTGATTTTTTTAAGTTTACTTCCTTTTAGGTTAAATTTAAGATCTTTTAATTCTTTGAATTGTCCTAACTTATCTCGAAAATCCCAAAAAATATCTAATATTCCAGTTTTGATGCTCTCTATACTATCAAAAATAGAACGAGAAGCCTCTTCTATGCTTGCAATAAAATTATTAAATCTTTCGGCTTTGTCAATTAATACAGACTCATCCACATCTACAATATTAGTTGTCCAGCTTACAACCTCAGTTGAAATTTGATCAAGTGTTGTTTTGATTGGACTCATTATCAAGTCTTTGATTGTATTTAAAGTATTATTCTTATACTCAGCAAATTTTTCTATCGCCTTTTTAAAATCTTCAGGAAAAGATTTAGAGACTTGTTTTGTAACATCACTTTTACAGTCGGCAACAAGTTTTCTACATGCGTGCTTAAACGTAATATCTAATACATAATCTTTTGCAATAGATTTTAATATATTCGTCACGCCCGTTGCGGGACCGCCTATTGAACTTGCAATATCTAGCAAATAGTCCTCAGTGCCATATTCTTCTTCTACGTAATTCTTAGGATCATAATCCCCTAAGATTATACTTAATAATTTATTTACTGCTGATTTTATTTTTTTTGAAGCCGGAATAGAAAGACCAGCTGCTATGGCTGTACCAAGTCCTGGGATGGGTATATAAGCACTTGAAAGCATTGCTATTCCTATTAAAATATCACATTTTGCTTTTTTTGTTTCAGCAGTAAAATTGTTTGTATTAATTATTTCTTTTAGTGAATAAAGAGTATCTAAACCTCTTTCAAATGATTGGGTTTTTTCATCTTTTAAAATTGATTTAAAACTCTCATCTTCAAATATTGATGAAAGTTCTTTAATATAAAAATTTGTATTGTTTCTATCTAAATTTTGTCTTAATTCATCAATATGAGCTTTAAAGCGAAAAAGTAACTCTCTCTCAGACTCTAGATGAGCTAAAGTCATGTTCTCACCAGCGTTGAATTTCTGTTTATCGGAATCTAAGCCTATTTTATCGAAATTTTTATCTTTAAGAAATTTATTAATTTTGTTATAATCCCTTTCTAAACATCTAGCCGCTTCTTCTAGATGGCCTTTCGCACTTATTTTATATCCCTCATCTCTTTCTATAACAGGAGATCCCAATATGGTTTCAAGCAATCTCATCAATATGTTATTAATACTATTATTTTTTTGCATAGCTATTTCAAATAGCAGTAAATGGTAAGATGTTATTTCTTTCAATTCAGCTTCTAAATGATTCTGCGAATCTAAAAATATATTTGCTGCTTCTACATCTTTGTATCGTAATAGAGTTTTGGCATGGTTTATGGCATAAAATGGGTTAATAAATTTATAATCAATTGCATTTGACCTTATGATCTTCTCTACTGCTGCTTTTACATCATCTATGCTATTTGTATCAGAATCTGACAAGGCTAGTCTTAGTTTTATATCGTCTATGAGAAATTTACTCACCTGGTTAAGAGTTAATTTTGCTATTCTATCATATACATGATTTTTAGCTCGGAATTCTTCTAACATTTTGTTTGTTTGTTCAATAGCTAATTTTAATCGATCTGCTTCGATTTCATCTCTTAGCTTAAGTGCATGTTCCGTATCTGAGTCTGTTGTTTTAATAATATCCTGTCTTTTTGATTTTAATTTATTATACTCACTTTGTCTTATGAGAATTCTAGCACTTCCTTTTGCGCCATTTCTTCCTGCCCTTCCTTCGGCTTGATGTTGTATTCTTTCATTATCAGGTAAATAAGTAAGGCATACATGAAGCCCTTCCTTTACTTCAGAATTAATTATTATATCAGTTCCTCTACCGCCTATATTGGTTGAAATTATGATATAACCTTTTCTTAATCCTCCATTTTCATTAATTTGGGATATTTTATCAGCATCATCTTCATTCTTATAAATTATAATCTTATCTTTGTACAAAGCATTTAGCTTCTTCTGAATTATATCAACATCGTTTGGTGTATTGCATATAATAAGAATTGCTCTTTCTGCATAATCATCGACTTCTTTCTGAATTCTATCTAACCATTCTGCATCCCGAACTAATTCTGTTGCAGCTGGAGTTCTTTTGTTTTCGAGAAAGGGAGGAATTATTGATGTTTTTGCGCTATACACTTCTTTTACAAATTCACGTTCTTTTGCAGATCCCAAAGTACCTGTAAGACCTTGGATTAATTGATATTTTGTTATATATGCGCAATTTGGAACACTGACAGACGAAAGCGAGGAGCAAGAATCTACATTTAGGCTATGTTTCATTTGTAAAAATGGATGAAGGTCTGTCCAGATAAAATTCGATAACCTTACTCCAATTGCTTTATCTAATGGTACTATGTTCTCTTCGCCATTTTTTTTTAAAATCTCATAATCATCACCCAATGATAATTCAAATTTAGCTTCATAAGCTTTTTCAATCAGAAATTTAATTTTTTCATTCGTAATAACATTTTTAAGGAATTGTGGTAAATCTTCGGGTATAGTGATTGTGTCAGCTATGTCCTGCACTAAATTTTCTTTATTTAATCCCTCCTTATCAGACAATTCTTCCCAAATCTTGAATAATATATATTTGATTTCATTATAACCTGCCACGGACTTTGATTGATTAGTCGAAACTGCAAAATTATCTAATGTAACATTATCAGCCTCGTCCAATATAAGAACATTCTTAGGTCTAGCAACTGATATACCTTCAAAATTAAAAGTTTTTGTTTTTAGACATTCAACATTATTGTATATATCATCATATGAATGTGTGCCTATTGTTCCATATACAACTCTATATGCATAACAATCTTTTAGACCCTCAGTATAAGGATTATTCGGATCTCTACAATTATGAGTAACGCTGATACCGAATAAGTTATAAAAAGCTTTTCTATCTTCAACAGCTTGTTTAGCCAAAACTTCATTACTTGTTATTATATCTACATATTTTCCTTGTAACGCTTGCAAAACAGCTAAAGCTGAGGTTATTGTTGTTTTACCTTGTCCAGTATCAATCTGACAAAATTTATTACCTCCTCCATCTAAAAATTCTAAAATAGCTAAAATCTGCGCATCTCTTAAGGACTTTCCTACACTAATTTCATTTGCCTTCATTATAAGAGCTACTGCAAAAAATGAATCAAACTCTTGTCCTCTTTCTATATCATCTTTATAATTTCTAATTAGCTCTTTTAATCCTTCCGTAGGAAGATTATTATACTTTGCTAGAACTGAGTTATAATTGTCTTTAAGACGCTCCATATGATCATTATCCAAATCTTTCATAGAGTTTAATAATTCAAAAAAACTAATTTGTTCTGAATCTTTTGTCACTTGTGCAGATTTATCAATAATATCTTCTAGTTTTGTTACTTCAGGCTCATCAGAAGATTGATTACTACCATCTTTCTCAGGTATCAACTGTCTTAATTGCCTAAAATCTAAATCTAATTTGTCTAGGTGAGATTGAATTATTTCTTGACATTCTTCTATATTATTTATTGATTTTAAAGATTTGATTATTTCACTAAAAATTCCTAATTCATATTCATATAATTTCGCATATTCATTTGCTTCTTTTTCTGATTTTTCTATCTCAGCTTTTAGTGATTCTGTTTTTAAGTCTAAACTTTTTGTAATACTATCTTCTGCTTCCTTTTCTAATTTTTCTATCTCAGCTTTTAGTGGTTCTATATTTTCTTTAAGCGGTGACGATTCTGTTTCTGGATTAAGGCGTGACTTTAAAAATTCAAGAAAACCATCTTTTGTTTTTGAGTCTAAAATTTTTGTAATACTATCTTCTATGGCTTTAACTGTTTCTTCATCCTGTTGTTTGAAACAAGATTTAACATACTTTACAAATTCTTTAGGATTATTAGGCAAATCTCTAATTTCTTTTTGTCTTTTTATTTGCTCTTCGACAAAATCCTTTATAACTTGTTCAGTGTTATTGTCGAAGATTTGCTTTAATTCAAAGAAGGCCCTCGCATAACTGCCTACATTACCTGATGTAAGATAATTTACTGCAGATTCAAGTTTGCTTCTTACATCTTCTGATATATATTGTATGTTATATTCTTTACTCATAACATCCCCTGCTCATTACAATCAGTATCATGCCCTAAAAGTGTAACTTGCTGAGTTGTTGGTTTGCATTCTTCAATCATAGCATTATTTTCTTCACTAATTCTGTGCAATTCACTTACATGTGGCGTTAGGACTTTCAAAGATTTTACAATTTCTTCTATATCATTAAACACTGCTTGATACTTATTTTGAGTATCTTCATCAAGAGATTTTGTCTTTACTATCTCTAATTTTGCTTTAGCCTCTGCAAGCTTACCTTCAAACAATAATTGTTGAGCTTCATTTATAATCGTTAAAGGATCTATCTCATGATCATATTTTTTTTCATCCGATGATTGTTGAGCGACTTCGACTAATCCATTTGAAATAACTTCTCTTTCGAGTCCGTCAAAATTTTGTTTGCATTCATCTTGAGCAAAAATTGTTGAGTTCAGTTCTATGGAGGTTTTTTCATCTACAGCCTTTTCTGCGACTCTAGCTTCTTCCACTTTTTCTGCTACTATCCTTTCTGCTACTTCTATCAAATGATTTGTCTGATTGCGCAGCTCAATTCTATGACTATCTTCGCTATTAGCATCATCTATAT
>JANRMA010000159.1:0-2251 GCA_033762035.1 Rickettsiaceae bacterium | reverse complement strand
GGAGCTTATTGGAGTATTATGAAGTATCTCTCGCAGATTGATCTCGTTTTTTTTCGCAAGGTCTATAGGCGTTACTCCTTTGCTATCTGCGGCATATATATCTGCTCCATTTTCAATTAAAAGTTTTACTACTTCTTTATCTGGCGCCTCCATTCTTAAGGCCGTATGTAGAGGAGTTTCTAAATCAGAATTCGTAATATTGACATTTGCGCCGCTACTAATAAACTTTTTTAAAATTGTAACAGGCTGAGCAAATGCTATTGCTTCATGCAGTAATGATTTGCCATCATATAGTTTATTAACAGCCGGATCATTCTGGCCGCGCAGAAGCCTCGATATCTCCCAAAATTTATGGTTTTCTAAATTCCTCCCTATAACATTATCTAGTTCATATTCTTTAGCATATTTTAGAGCTTTATACTCGGGAGGAATAGGCGCACCAGTTTCAATCGTAGGGGCAAGATGCTTACTAGACACTAATGAAGTAAAATCATTTGATATAATACTCTTAATTTCTTCTTGGGAGTTATAGAAACCAATAATTTCATTCAGACATGTATTACACTCCTTATAATCCTCAAATTCTACAATGCCAAAATTTGGGTCAAACACACTATAGGTTTTTATGCCCTTTGGATTTATAAATTCTGCAAAACAGATTATATGAGCGCTATTTTGAAAGTGTAGTACAAGTCCTGTAACTTTTGCATTTGGGCTAGATTTATACTTTACAAAATCAATATTTTTATTGTTTGTATATTCAGTATCCTCATAATAGTATTGGAGAGTCCTTTGCAAATGCTGGTAGGTTTGCAATCTTTTTTTTAAATTCTTGTGCTCTGCACCTTTGCTAAAGCCTAAGGCTTGCTGCACCTGCCCAAGCAAACCCCAACTAATAAATTTCCTTTTTAATTTACCTAAAAAATCAAGAGAGTTTACTTTTTTGTCCTCCTTTCTGGTTTTTAATAAAAATCTTGAATATTCTAAACATAACCCGAAGCAAATACCTTGGCGATACTCTGCATCAAGGTTGTGGAGAATATCTGCTTGATCAAAAGGACTTGAAGTCTTAGAGCTCTTAAACCATTTATTTTTTACTGCATAGTATTTCAAGAAGTCCATATAATTGCTCTAAATTAATCTGGGGCGCGGTATAATAAAATAACAGAAAGATAAATCTTGCTCTTTAAGAAGAATATATGGCATTTGGTGCGCCGCCAGAAATAAATTGCCTTACATATTCATTATCTGCAGAATCTAAATCATTTTTGGCGCCTTCCCAGATTATTTGCCCCTCATGTAACATTGCAATTTTATCTGCAATTACTCTTGCGCTATGCATATCATGAGTTATTGTAATTGACGTTGCGCCTAATTTTTTATTAGCTTGCACTATAAGCTCATTAATAACATTAGACATTATAGGATCTAGCCCTGTTGTAGGCTCATCGAAAAAAATTATTTCCGGCTCTGTTGCAATTGTTCTTGCAAGAGCTGCTCTTTTTTGCATCCCCCCAGAAAGCTCTGAAGGATATAAACTTAATACTCGCTCCTGTAAGCCTACGGAAGTTAATTTCTCTATAGCAAGATCTCTGGCTTGTTTTTTATTAAGCTTTTTAAGTCTTGCGGCAAAAAAGGTGATATTCTCTTCTATGGTAAGAGAGTCAAATAATGCACCGCCTTGAAATAAATAGCCGCATCTTGCTAAAAACTTTGTTTTTTCCTGATGGCTTAGGTCAAGGATATTATTGCCATCTATTTTAATTGTGCCCCTAGTAGGCCTCAATAATCCTATAATAGTTTTAATTAACACTGATTTACCAGTCCCGGAACCGCCTAGAATCACTAAAGATTTCCCTTTTTCTATTTTAAGATTAATTTTCTTTAGTACCTCCAGAGTCCCAAAGGTTTTATTAAGATGTTCTATTTCTATAAAATTTGTGCTCATAAGGTATTAGAAGAATAATTCTGTTAAAAAATAATTGCTCAACAGTATAAGTATAGAGCTATTTACCACGGCTTTTGTAGTTGCACTACCAACTCCTTTTGCGCCTTTTTCGCAATAAAAACCACAATAGCAACTTACAGAAGTGATAATAAATCCAAAAATTACAGCCTTAACAAGGCCAGAAATTATATCTATAGCTTTTAAAAATTCGAACGTATTAGAGATATAAACAGCGTAATTAAAGTCTAATTTATATACGCTCACAATATATCCCCCCATAATACCAATAATATCTGCAATTAT
>JANRMA010000158.1:0-14850 GCA_033762035.1 Rickettsiaceae bacterium | reverse complement strand
ACTCATTATAATTTACACCTTGTCTATTAGTTCGCCAGATAATTTAGCAAAACGAACTTTTTTACCGTTTTCTAAAAACTTAAACCCTACTTTTGTAGGCTTATCATTTTTGGGATCTACTATTGCTATATTGGAAATATTAATAGGCATTTCTTTTTGCGTTACTCCGCCATCAGAATCTTTGGATGGTTTATTATGCTTGTAAACCATATTAGCATTAGCTAAAATTGCCTTATTTTCCTTAGGAAAAACTTTAATAACATCGGTTATAAAGCCTTTATCCTTACCTGCGGTTACAATAACTTTATCCCCTTTTTTTATTTTTAATTTATGCATTATAAAACCTCTTGTGCTAAGGAGACTATTTTAAGAAACTTTTTTGCCCTTAATTCTCTTGTTACGGGTCCAAAAACTCTTGTGCCTATAGGTTCCCCCTGTTTATTTAGAAGAACAACTGCGTTAGAGTCGAATTTAATAGCGCTGCCATCAGGCCTTCTTACGCCTTTTTTTGTTCTTACTATAAGGGCCCTATGCACATCCCCTTTTTTAACTTTTCCGTTAGGTGCTGCATCTTTTACAGAGACTACAATTACATCCCCAAGATCTGAGATCATATGGTGAGAGCCTCCTAAAACTTTTATGCACATAACTTTCTTTGCGCCTGAATTATCTGCTACATCAAGCACGCTTTGCATTTGAATCATATTATATTCCTAAGAATGTGAACTATTTAGTACGCTAGAACATATCGACTTTTTACGAGTTTGTCAAAGGTTTTTCTCCATGTTTTTACAGAAATTAGATTTTCTCACTTTGAGGCCCTATTAAGCCTATAGTATATATAGCTTTGTTCTGATATATATTATGCTTCAAATACTCAAGAGACTCTTCTAAATCTTGATAAATCTCTGGGGGATTAATGATAATTATCCCATTAGATTGTAAATTTGTAGATGCATAGCTAGTGCTAAATTCTATTTTTAAATATTTACAATTAAGTAAGGCAAGCTCCCGGTAAAAAGATATAATTTGCCTATAATCCTTCACTGGATACCATATCATTATTGTTGCATTACATGCTTTATCTATAATACCTTTCAATAAAGTAAGCAAATTTACAAATTCATCTTTCTTTTCATAAGGCGGGTCTAATAATATTAGATTTGTATCTGTGTTGCTAAATTTTTGACAAACATAATAAGCATCGCTTTTCAATATCTTATAATTTAAATCAAAAGAATATTTGCCTAATACTTTTGCAAGCAAATTATAATCTTTTTCATGGAGCTCAGAATAAATAGCTTTGTCTTGAGATGATAAAAAATCTCTTATAAATAATGGGGAGCCAGGATAAATAATGGCTTGAGCGGTAAAATATTTTTTTATAATATTTACGTATCTAATAATATATTTTGGGGCTTCTAAATTATTATGATTTAGTAATGCTAGCACCCCGGACAAAGACTCTTCGGTAGTTTTAGCTTCCTTAGATGATAATTCATATAGCCCTGCTCCTGCAAATCCATCTATTATCTCCATCTTGTTATGTAAATAACGCAGTTTATCTAATATATGAATCAGTGATATGTGTTTTACTACATCAGCAAAATTTCCAGCGTGATAAATATGTCTATAATTCATTATTTACAGTATCTACTTCTAAATCTATTCTCTGGTTATATAAGTTTTGTCAATATCTCTAAGATCTATAGATTTAATCTTTTGATTAAAAAGTTTATTTTCTTTATCAAGTTCAACTAGATATTGATAGGCCTTAAGAAAATTATCTTGCGGCATCTTCACGTTTAAATTACCAGAAAAATTTAAATCCCACCTTCTTTGGCCGTACCTAACAGCATTTACTATTTTTTTTGCAAGTAGCGGGTTTGTGCTTATGTCTTCGATTAATTTACTTACATATATATTTGCATCATCCCCAACTACATGTAAAAGATTTGGATATTTACTTGAAACTAAATTTTTTAAAATTTCTCCGTCTCTATCAACCACAAATAATTCTTTGTTAAGTTGCCATATGGCAATAGGCTCGCGCTCTTTTATATGAACTATTATGGTGCTAGGTATTTTGCGCTCTATAATAGCACTTTTAATCCACGGGTTAGACTCTATTTCTTGCCTAATTTCTCTAAGATTCATACTAAAAATAGGAGTACCCCTATCTGCATTTAAGGCATTTAAAATTTCTTCATTCTTGATGTTATTTTGGCCTGTAATAATTACATTCTCAAGAGCAAAGCCGTAATTATTTAAGTATTCTGAAATTTTAGGAGCAAATAATTCTGATATAATTTCTATTTTTTTACTTATTACAATAAGAAGAAATATAACTAGTACAGAAATTTTTAGGCCCAAAGAAACCCTTGCCCAAAAAATCTGAGATCTTCTTTTGTAAGCTATATTATTCATCATACTTTGCACTTTCTACAAGAATTTTAACTAGATCATTAAAACCTATTCCGCAATATAATGCAATTTCGGGACATATAGAAAGAGGCGTCATACCAGGATGGGTATTAATTTCTAGAACATATAGCGTGTCTTCATCTTCGCTATAAATCATTTCGCATCTTACTATCCCTCTACATCTAAATGCTTTATAAAGTTTCTCTGAAATATCTAGGGTCTGACGTCTTATATGAGAAGGTAGTGATGATGGCAAAATATGCTCTGTAAAGCCCTCAGTATATTTTGCTTCATAATCATAAAATCTTTTGTTTATAAATTTAAGTTCCAATATTTCCAAAGCCTTTCCGTCTAAAACTGGAACTTGCAGCTCCCTGCCTTTTATATATTTTTCAACTATAATTTGATCCCCAAACTTAAATTCATAATTTGCAAAATTAAAATCATCTTCTGGAAAAATTATCTCTACTCCAATGCTAGATCCTTCTGAAACTGGTTTTATAACATATGGTCTAGGAAAAGGGTCTACTTTTAATTCATCTCCTTTGGATATTACGACATCTGGAATATAATTTATATTATTTGCTCGCATTATATCTTTAGAGATAATTTTATTAAAAGCAATAGAAGAAGCCATAAGGCCAGAATGGGTATAGGGAATTTTTAATATATTCAAAATTCCAGGTACGCATCCATCTTCTCCGTATGTTCCGTGCAAACAATTAAAGACAATATCTGGATTAATTTCATCTATTACCTTCGCAAAATCTCTTCCCATATCAACTTCTGTCACTTTATATCCTAATGCTACTAATGCCTCACATACTCCGCGCCCAGAGCTGATAGATACTTCTCGCTCGCAAGACATACCTCCTATAACTAACGCCACGTGTTTTACTCCATTATTTGAAATAATTTTTACCCGTGATTTAATATTTTCGATTTGCTGAAAATTAGACACATAACTCTCCAATTCTTTGAATTTCCCAGCGAAGCTGGATATTTTTTTCCTCTAAAACTTTTTTAACAGCCAGTTCTCCTAAATCTTCTAAATCTTTAGATGTAGCAGTGCCGGTATTAATTAAGAAATTACAATGAAGCTCTGAAAACTTAGCTCCTCCAATAGTAAAACCCCTAAGACCAACAGAATCTATCATCTCCCAGGCTTTATAAGGCAAGGGGTTCGCAAATGTACTTCCACTTGTTAGCTCTTTTATAGGCTGGCTTTTTAGTCGTAAATTAGTTATTTCTTCTATTTTACTTTTTATTTCTGCTGAAGGCTTACTTCCTGTTTTAAATATTCCTTCAATAAATATCAAATTTTTTGGCAGAAAACATTCTCTATAGCCGAACAAATCTTCGGACATCTTAAAGTGCTGAATATTACCCATAAAATCTATAGCTTTTACTTCTAAAATAATATCTTTAAACTCATGTCCATAACATCCGGCATTCATTCTTATGCCGCCTCCTACACAGCCAGGAATACCGGCCAAAAACTCAAAACCTCCATAAGAATTTACTAATGAATATTGCACAAGGCTGGAATTAAGTGTAGCAGCACCTACTTTAAGCACACCCTCCTCAGATACTATATTTGCAAAATTCCTTCCTAGCTTAATGACTACGCCCTTCACTCCAGCATCTCTAATAATTACATTAGAGAAATTACCAAGCACATATAATGGTATTTTTCTATCTATATTTTGCAGGAAAAACTGAAGATCTTCTAAATCTGCTGGCTTAAAAAATACTTCAGCATTTCCTCCTGTTTTAAACCAAGAAAAATGGCTTAGGTTATAATTTAATCTATATTCTCCTCTAACAATAGGTAATTGCATTATTTTAAACTAATTTTTATTTAAAATTTTTGGCATTGCATTTGCCCAATTTGTAATATTACCCGCCCCCATAAAAATAATAATATCATTTCCAGAAGCATGTGTGCGAATAATATTCTCTAACTCAGAGGAGTCTGAAAACGATGCAATATGTTTATCTGGATATTTAGCTTTTAAACTATCTGTAAGTTTAATATGATCGTAATCTTCTATTTGAGTTTCTCCTGCTGTATATACTGGGGATATAAATAGATAATCACAATTATCAAAAGCCTCTGTAAATTCCATAAATAAATTCGTAAGTCTAGAATATTTGTGAGGCTGAAAAATAGCAAGTACATTCCCAGACTTATTCTTTAAGGCAATTTTTGCTGTTGCAAGAGTTGCTTTAATTTCTTCTGGATGATGGGCGTAATCATCTATTATAATGTTATTTTGATACTCTCCAGTTTTTGTGAATCTTCTTTTTACTCCGGTAAAAGCCATTAATCCATCTTTTATAGTTCGTACTCCAAAATCTAATTCAGCAGCTATAGCAACTGCGGCAAGACAGTTAAGAATATTATGCTCTCCTGGAATAGCAAGAGATGCATCTTTAATCATGTAATGTATATTATTATGAGGAAAATTAATATGTATATCAAAAATAGATTTATCGTGACTCATTCTTATATTAGATGCACACACGTTAGAATCTTCTGATTTAATACCATAGGTAATTACTTTTCTCTCAATTATATCGGAGATAAGTTTTTTAGTAACGGGATGATCTGCGCATATAACTCCAAAACCATAGAATGGCAAATTTTTAATAAAGTTTTTAAAAGCAGTGTATAAATTATCAAAATTCTTATAAAAATCCATATGTTCTGGGTCAATATTAGTCACCACAGCTATAGATGAAGGTATTTTGATAAAAGTAGCATCAGCTTCGTCTGCTTCTACAATCATATATTCACCTTCTCCGATATAGGCATTTGTTGATTTACTATGAATTATTCCTCCATTAATGACAGTAGGACTTAGCCCAGCAGCTTCAAATACGGATGCTACGATAGAGGTTGTTGAAGTTTTGCCGTGAGAGCCAGAAATACTTATGCATGTTTTCATACGCATTATTTCAGCAAGCATCTCTGCTCTTCTTATAATTGGAATTTTGCGGCTTACTGCTTCTTGATACTCTACATTATTTTCTTTAATAATTGTAGATATAACCACATAATTTGCCTGAAGAATATTTGTAGCATTATGTCCTATAAAAATTTTAATGCCTATTTTTTGCAGCCTTTCTGTATTATCGTTTGACGCAATGTCGGAACCTTGTACATAATATCCTAAATTAAATAGAATTTCTGCAAGTCCGCTCATGCCTATGCCGCCTATGCCAATAATATGAAACTTAGCATAGCCGCCGCAATTAGCTATATTAATTAGACTTTTCATTAGATATATTTTTGGGTTATATTAACCATCAATAATACACTCAACTCTTTAAATAGGCAAGTTATTATAGCGGGCGCAATTGAGATATGTAGATAATATTTTACGGTTTTACTCTTTATTACACAGTAATAAATGAATTAGATACTAAATATTTAGATTTAAATTAAGTATGATACTTCGTTACTCAAAAGTCACTTAAAGATAAATAATAACACTATAATAATTAAAATACTAGTAATCTAATGCAATATATGAAAAAATTATTATATAATTTAATTATTATGGAAAAAGATATGAAAAATAAAACCATTTTATCTGCAATCACCTTACTTGCATTAAATTTATTATTGTCGCATGCGATATATTCTGGCCCTAACGTACGAGGCCAGGGAGGTTCTGGCGGCGATGGCCATGGAGGACCGGGCGGCGGAATGATGGGCGGACAAGGTGGTTCTGGCGGCGGTGGCCATGGAGGACCGGGCGGCGGTGGCCATGGAGGACCGGGCGGCGGTGGCCATGGAGGACCGGGCGGCCCTAGTGAAATGATGGGCGGACAAGGTGGAATGACGGGAGGACCGGGCGGTGGAATGACGGGAGGACAAGGTGGTTCTGGCGGCGGTGGCCATGGAGGACCGGGCGGCCCTAGTGAAATGATGGGCAGACAAGGTGGAATAGGAAATTCAGAGAGCATAAGCATAACAGAACCATCTACAAGTCCCGGAGTGGGGCCAGGAGGGTCAAACTGGCACGGAGGACCTGAAGGCTCAACGGATCCTCAAAGGCAAGATCCTAATATAAACACTCAAAGTAATACCTCTAACGATTCTAAAAAGCAAGGACCCCCTCCTCCGCCTTATCCAAAAAATTGGGGTCCTTGGCCAGCCCCCCAAAATAGCAGCTCAGGAAGTACTACTTCTACAAGCACTGCAACAACTAATCAATAGTTTAATAAGGATAATACAAAGGGCCTAAAAAATATATTTTAGCCCTTTCTCTTTAATGAATACAATCTTTCGTATTTCTACTCAGAAAAATATAAAAAATATATTTGACAATAACAATTTATGGTTTAACATTATGTGACAGTGCAAAATTTTAAATCGTAAAATTTTAGGTTAAAATGTCTAAGTCAGATGCAGAATTCGTTACTACTTTTACGCATACTCATGCAGAGGCACCTGAGAAATTCCTATATGCTACTATTGAGACCGAAGGCACAAAATTTTCTAGAGAGTATTTAGAAATAACATTGAGGAAAATAGATGAAAGAAATATCATAGACAATTTTAAGAGTCAAATTATGGAATATTCGATAAAGGCTTCACGCTATTTTAACAAAGGTCTTGTTTATTTTCACTTAGGACAAATGTCAGAGGCGCTTGATAATTTTCATTCAGCTACAATATATTTACCGAAAATACCCTTATATCATTACTGGAAAATCAACTTATTAATTAAATGCTGTAGATACGAAAACATCTTTGATGAATTTATAGAAACTGAAAAATTAAATCCTGATTTCCTTGATATTCGGCAGATTATAAAATCATCATTGTTTCTAACAAACAAACCGCACGAAATATTGAACCAAAATCTTGAAGCCGCAACTACCGAACTGCAAAACACCCAAGAAAACCTGAAAATTAAAGAAGATGCTTTAGATGCAGAGCGTCAGAAAGCGCTGATCTTAGAGCAAAATCTTGAAGCCACAACTACCGAACTGCAAAACACCCAAGAAAACCTGAAAATTAAAGAAGATGCTTTAGATGCAGAGTGTCAGAAAGCGCTGATCTTAGAGCAAACTATTCAAACCAAAACTACCGAACTGCAAAACGCCCAAGAAAACCTGGCAATTCAAGCAAATGAATTAATATTCCTAAAAGATGAGAATGAGGCAAGAAAGAAACAAGAGGAATTTACTAACGCAACGATTCTATCTCATCTCTCTTCAATTAAAGAGTCAATTATTGTTAGCCAAATGGAGATAGACGCTAGGGATACCGAACTAGAAGAATATAAATTACAAACTCTCAATAATCACGCGAAACATAAAACTATTCATAAATTAGTACAAACTCTAGAAGATGAAATCATTACAGCAAAAAACAAATCTTCAACTGGGGCGCTCAAAAATCTTAATTTACCTCCTTTGCAACAAATGATTCTTAAGCAAGAGGAAAATCTTGATTATATAATATCCTTTTTATACGTTCTAAATAATAGAATGGTTAATTCAGATGGAATGATTAGAAATAATTTAGCTGATCATGGTTTGAATAATGATTACTCAATAGCTTTTTATCTAAATATTATAAAAGGGTTTAGCGAAATTTTTGTAACCGCATGCGCCCTCAAAGCAATACTAAATCTCGAAAATAGGGACCAAGAAGTTGATTCCCCAGAAAAAGATGCAAATATACTAGGTGCTGCAATTCATAATTCTGACTGGGCCTATTCATATAATAAAATCATCACGCAAAATATAATATATAGAATAAATACCTATATTCCAGTTTCTCGAATTCATATAAAGTTTTTCTTCGAAATGCTAAAATATCTTGATACTCCAAGTCAATTTAATACCATAGAGAATGTAATTTCACTAGGACAAGACATAAGCGACATAGAAGAAATAGTAGCAAGGCTAGCCAACATTCTTGCGAGCGAAGAATTTAATAAATCTAGTATAGGATCTATACATATTAGCTCATTTTTTAAGGTCTACAATTCCAGACCGAAAGACAAAACATATGAAATAATAACCAATATACTTAAAAATTACATTTCCGGAAATGACGCCCTGATGTTAGAAGAAGCGGAAATGGACGCATTAATCATAGCTAAATATTTTATTGCAGGAATTTTAAATAATATGATTAATAATTTTGATAATTCTTCTCATCAAAATACAAATCTCTACGCGCATAATAATTTTGTAGCAAATAAACTTACCTCCTTTATTTTTGGGCTATTTAATCAAGAACCTCCTTGTGATGTAAAAAATTTAGCACAAACTCAAGATGAACAAGTAGAAAATGAGCAAAATCATGCTGATAACTCCAGTTCAGGAATTATTAATTCTTACTGGCAGCATTTAAATAAAATATCAGATATATTTCAAACTATAGTAAATGGACTAGACTCACTTTCAGAAAGTATAACTAACAAAGCTGATAATATAAAGATAAATGATAATCTTATAGCGAATATATCAACAATTATAGAAGAAGATAAGAAACTGGCTCCTGTCTTATCTATTGAAGAAATTACAGGAGAGATGGCACACTTATCTATCGCTCCTAACGATGATAGAATTGATATAATGGGTAATAATAATATTCTAAATATTACTAGCGACGGAAGCGACAAAGTAGATACATAAAATCTTATAATCCGCCCAGAAATTTATAAAATTTATATACTAGAGTCCTCTATACCAGGTTCCCCTATACTAGGTACCTCTCCAGGCTCCCCTATACTAGATACCTCTATACCAGGTACCCTTATACTAGATACCTCTAAAAAAAACATATCTGAATTATTCTCATAGGTAGATATTTTGGCGTTAGTACCAAAGCATATAGCCTTAGGAGATTTTCTATGGCCTATTCCCTCTATTCTAAATGAAGGAATTCCTATATCTGCACAAAACACAGCAATAGTACTATTCATTAATTCGTCAAATTCAGCATCGGCTTCATCAGCACTATTTTTAATAAAATCACCAAATAATAATGCATAAGCACCGTTTAATAATCCTGCATTTTTTAAATGAGATAAGGATCTATGTACCGCATATGGCGCCTCTCCTACATCTTCAAAGAATACTATTGTATCTCTAAAATCTGTTGGCAATGTGCCTATTACAGTAGTTAGCACAGTTAAATTCCCTCCTATTACTTTTGATATTTTTGATATTTTTGGGTCACCAAAATCACCATAAATTTTTTCGATAGAATAACGAGTACTATTAGAACTTAAAATTGTATCTATAGACTCGTATGTGGCTTTTGCGTTTGCTATATCTAAAAGAGAAGGACCGTAGATAGATGGCCAGTTTAAATAATTATTAATAAATATATGTAGTGCAGTAGTATCGCTATATCCTATCAAAATCTTATTATGGCTTGTATTAACGGTCCTAAAAATATTATATAATGAATCAAGGCAGCCATAACCTCCTCTTAATGTCCAAATAATATCATATTCATATGATTCTATAGATTCTTTTAAATCTTGCTCTCTAAATTCTTTTGAATCCGCAAAATATGGGAGTTTTTTTTCTTCTATGGTTGTGGTAAGTATGCGTGGATTGTAAATCACCTCTATTCCGTATTCATGCATTATTTTAACGATTTTATCTAGAATTTCTTCGCGATTTTGTTTGGGCCCTAATCCAGAGGAAGGCGCGATAAGTTTAACTTTCATTATTTCGAGGCTGTTGATTTGTAACCAATTTATCATATTCTTTTGATAAAGTAAAGACAGATACTATCCAGATAATACATACTACTATGAATACTGCCATAAGGTAAATACTAATAGACTCAAATGTAGCCGCAGGAAAAATAAAAAATATAGAAGATTGAATAAAGGCGCTAGCAGATTTACCAAGTTTTATACCAATACTATCTACGGCTGCCTTGCCCTTAGTTTTTAATTCATTATTTAGCGGAACATAAGCCATCTCTTTAGTGGAGTCGAATAACGTATATTTTGTAGATTTAGTAATAACATTTTGCATAGCGCCAAAAGCTATTGCTAGCATTAATGGATCGTATCCTACCAAAATACATATATAAGTTAATAATTCTGATTCAAAATTTGCTGCATAGTAAAATATCAGACCAGTAAAAAACATAATAGAAGGAGTAATAATTGCAGCGGAAAACCATCCTAAAAATCTTACAATACTAGAGCCAATTATAACAAACACTATAGTTAATATACCCGTCATTCTCAAATAACTACCTACAAATGCAAGGTTATCTTCTGTAGAGCTATAGGCTTTAGCTATCATCTTCTTCCAGGGGCCCTCTACTAGGTTAATAGAAGTACCATAAGCAGTTAACATAATAGCAATAAGGAGTATATATCTAGAAGAAGCAACGAGTTTGATACTTTCTATTACCCCAAGGCTTTTTTGGACTTCGGCTTTATATCGCATTACATCATTAGCTCTTACTTCTAGAACATATAGGTTTATTATTCTAAAAATTAATAAAGAAGCTAGGCCGAACATAATTACTACGCACATAACAAATTGCAAAGATGCGACAGAGGGATTTATGCCTATTCCAAAACTTTTATGCAAAAATAGTCCAATATCTGCTTGCGCTACTAGAAGAGATCCAGATATATATAATCCAGTTTGCCCAAATAATGCAAACATAGGGTAAAATCTTTTAGATTCATCTACAGTAGTAATACTATTAATAAATTGCCAAAATAACACTGCATATGCAGCATTAGGCCATAATTCTGCTACTATATAAAATAAAGAATATCCCCAATTAGCTCCAAGCAAAATAAACCATTTAAAGTTAGGATATAATTCTATAATTCTATTAGCGGTTTCTTGAGATAAATGTATATAACTACTATAAGGAAATACAATAAAAGCAAAGAAGCAAAATAATAATATAAATGTAGAAATTACTAAATTAAAAAGTGCTTCAGGCTTATAGCGGTTTACAAGATGAACATATAAAATAGCATATAAAATTGCAGCTGGCATCACCCCCCACAATTTTAAAAAAGAAACAGATTCTGGGCCAATTAGTGTGTTTACCACACTATCTTTAGTAGCTCTTATTACATTTTGAATAAATAATATACAAAACATTAAGGCAGTGATACTAAAAAATTTAGGAAGTTCGTGAGAATATATAGGCCATAATTTATTAAACCAACTACTCTTTACATTTTCTTGTAATATTTGACTTGTACTCATGCGAGTATTATTAATTACAGAAGAATTAGAGTTTGAAGAACTTATTATTTCAGAAGGGAAAGTATTAGGCATTTTTCTAACCACAAAAATTAGCTTGGCTAGGGCGGAATAATAACAAATAAAATCCCTATAGTCAAGCATATATTTCAAGATCTAAGCGCAAAATGATAATGTCCATTTTGCGCAAATTAGAAATGCCCCTTTTTTTCAAGAAGAGCAAGATAAATATTAATTATATCATATGCCGTACTTTCGCTTACACCATAACTTTAACTTACATGAAAATATTAGGATATTCACGGATGTATTCAAGCGCCATAAGCAGACTATCTTCTGTACTAAGCTTACTCTTCCGACCTCCTCCGGCTTTATTTATAACTTCTGGCTATTATAGCATCTCTACCATTTTATGGTATATAGCTTTCTTAATCCCTGTCAACTTTCGAAATTTCTCTCTTTCTAATTCTTTGGTCTATTCGTATTTCATATACACCCCCAGATCACATATTACCTTTTTCTTATAAAAAGTCTAGTTTCCCAAGAGGTCTAATAGATAATTTTTTAAGATTTTGCAGAGTAGCTCTTACTTTTTCAACGAGATCTGGAGTTAGAAATTTAGATATTCTTGCCATAAAGTGCTCCACTTATTTTATTAATAATAGATTTGGGTAGTTGTAGCAAATCTTATAAATAAATATAGTCTTTTTGTTCGATTATATGTGAGGATTGCTATTACGTATTAGCTTCGGGAAGTTTGGGTTAGAAACTAGATTGCCGCCGCAGCTTAGGAATAACAAATTAAGTAGCCCAGAAAGAACAAGTAGCAAGCAAAGTTAAGCTTGTTTTACGGACACATATACTCTATTGTCTTTTCTTCTTTTAAATTCTACTAAACCTTCTACAAGTGAAAAAATTGTATGATCTTTCCCCAGTCCAACATTTTGCCCAACTTTAAATTTAGTGCCTCTTTGTCTTACAATAATATTTCCTGGTATAACAGATTGCCCATCAGATTTTTTAAGACCAAGCCTACGACCAGCCGAGTCTCTACCGTTTCTGGAACTACCGCCAGCTTTTTTGGTTGCCATTTAAATACTCCTTATTTTTTTTCTATATTTAAAATTTGCACGCTGGTCATTTCTTGACGATGACCTTTTGTTCTGCGATAATTTTGCCTTCTCTTCTTTTTGAAGATTAATACTTTACTTGTTTTAGATTGCTCTAAAATTTTCGCCCTTACAGCTGCACCTTGAACTACAGGAGTACCTATTAGAGAAGGTTTAGTAAACTCACCAATCATTAGAATTTCCTTGAATTCGATTTCAGATCCTGGCTCTCCTTCAATTTTTTCTATTTTTATTATTCTGTTTGGCTCAACTTTATACTGCTTTCCTCCAGTTTTAATAACAGCAAACATCAACCTACCATGCTTAATTTATAGTTTTGAATATACAATATATGGCCGCTAAGTCAATAAAAATCTTATGTAAAAAGAATTTTTCTTGAAAAAATAGCCAAATAATTATTCTCTTTTATTTAATTTTTGGTTTCAGAAATTATTCTTCTAATATAGTCTGCTACTTCCATAGCAGGAGCCTCTGATGCAAAATGCTTAATAAACTTCATATCTTTTGACATAAAATAAATTAACGAACTATGATCCATTAAATAATCATCTTCTGACGCATCGCTTCTTGGGACTTTTGCGTAGAATACTTTAAATAAATCAGCAACATTTTTTATTGAATTTTCATCTCCAGTATAACCAATAATTTTAGGATTAAAATGAGAGCAAAAAGCTTTCATAACATCTATGGTATCGCGCCTTGGATCTATAGTAACGAAAATAGGTACAATATCTATGCCATATTTCTCTGTTATATCTATAATATTACTGATATTAGATAAAGCAGTAGGGCAAATATCAGGACAATAAGTAAAGCCAAAATATACTAATTTATATTTATCTTTATATTTTACCGTATTTTCCTCGTGGCCATCGCTATTTATAAGAGTAAAATCACCTCCTATATTTACGTGTCCACTTTGATTAGAAGTTTGATCTAAGCTCTTTTTTTTGCTCCCAGAATCCATAAGTATAAAATAAGTACCTAGTATAGTAACGCAAGTAGCTACTATCGTAATTATGCGCACAATAAAATTATTATTTTTTTCTTTCATATTTTTCTCCATTATTTATAGTGACAATATACTTATTTATCTATATCCACAATTCTTTTAAGCCCGCCCATGTAAGCTATTAGTACATCAGGAATACTAATAGAGCCATCTTCGTTCTGGTAATTCTCTAATATAGCTACAATAGTTCTTCCTACCGCAAGCCCGGATCCATTAAGTGTGTGGACTAGTTTTGTCTGCGATTGGCCAAAATCTTTGTATCTTGCCTTTAGTCTTCTTGCCTGAAAATCTCGGCAATTAGAACAGCTAGAAATTTCCCTATATTTTTGCTGACCAGGTAGCCAAACTTCAAGATCGTATGTTTTACTAGCGCAAAAGCCTGTGTCGCCTGCGCATAATAGCATTTTACGATAGGGCAGATCTAATTTTTTCAATATATTCTCAGCAGCACTAGTAATTAATTCATGCTCATCATCAGATTCATCTTCTGCTGTAATAGAGACAAGTTCTACTTTGCTAAATTGATGTAATCTAATCATACCCCTTGTATCCCTACCAGCAGCTCCGGCTTCAGATCTAAAACAGGGAGTATATGCAGTATAGCGCAAAGGTAGTTTTTCTCTTGGAATAATTGAATCTTGCACTAAATTAACAAGCGAAACTTCGGAAGTAGGTATTAGTCTATAATTACCTGAAGTGATAAAAGATTCTTCAGAAAATTTAGGTAGTTGCCCTGCAAAATACATTGACTCATTTTTCACCAAAAAAGGTACCGACATCTCAGTAAAGCCAAATTCTTTAACATGAGTATCTATCATGAAATTCGCTAGAGCTCTTTCTAGCCTTGCTAAATCTTGTCTTAAGATAGCAAATCTACTACCAGAAATTTTTGCAGCAACTGTAAAATCCATCATATCCAGATTCTCGCCAAGCTCGAAATGTTCTTTAGGGTTTTTTATATTACGCGGGGCACCGAATCTAGCTACTTCTAGGTTTGCATTTTCATCTATACCAGCCGGGACAGAGCTAGAAAGTACATTAGGAACATTC
>JANRMA010000157.1:0-4193 GCA_033762035.1 Rickettsiaceae bacterium | reverse complement strand
CATAGGCTTGCCATAAAATTTTATTAAACCATCACTATCTTTTGCATATTCTGAAATTTGCACCCTACCCTTGTCTTTGATTTTTTCTATAACTAATTCCCCCTCTAGACCCAATTGATTACTGCTACGTTTTTCAATTTCGAATTCGTAAGTATAAGTTCCTGGCGCTAATTTTTTGCCTTCAAAATCTCTGCAATTCCAATAAAAACCGGTAGCTGGGTAATTTGCTTTTACAGCCTCTAATACTATGCTCTTATCTTGACTAGTAAGTAAATCAAAATTAGGCCAATATTTTTTTGCAATAGTTTCATACTCAAGTTTTTGAAATAATTCATTTGCAAAGTTCTGGAATTTTTTCTGCCCTTCCTCGCTTTGTCCAAAAAATTCTTCAATCTCATCTAGATTTGTACATTCACTAGCTATACCTAAAGAACTTTTCAATAACGCTAAATTTTCATGCGTTATATAATTTAATAGAGTCTCTCTGGAATATAGGTTATTAGCCTGGGTATTAAGAACTGTATTAGATTTAATTTTGGCGACATTTTTATTTGCTGCATCGTAGATATTCATATATACATTTTTAATAGTATAATCGCCGTCAACATAAGGTATTTTCATGAAACGCTTCTCGAAAGTTTTATTTGAAGTTATATCAATTTTATCAAAATTAACATTAGCTACTTTGCCTAAAAAATTTGCATAATCTGCTCCAAAGCGTGAATTTTCTTTTCCGTGTAATTTTGTTATATCGGAAATCTTAAATGTTTTATCATTGCATATTACTATAGGCTCTTTACTTAAATCCAGTCCAGTTATTTCGTAGGTAGAATCTAATTCTAATGGCGCATAAGAGGAGCTTTCCTCAGATGCAAGATTCTGTATAAATATTTTATAATTATATTTACCGGTAGGTAGGTAAGCGCCCCCATTTACACCTATTTCAAAAGATTCAAATGATTCAGGGGAGATACTATTAGTAGGCCTAAACGATAGACTATTTATACCTTCTTTGGCCCCTTCTATAACAGCGCACCCCACATAATTATCTTTAAGATCATATAATCTAACAAGAGTTTTACCTGGCCTTACTATTTGGCAATTAAATTCTATTGTTGCAGTGCCTGCGTGTGTAATATCTAAAGTATTATTTTTAATTTCAGCAATTTTACCTATTAGACCCGAGTAATCTAATAGATTATTATTAGCAGTTGAGGGATTTTCTTTTTCATCTGGCGAAATTTTTATCACCTGATTTAAGTCAAATAATACTCCTTCAACAAGTAATTTTGGCTTATGTCCATGCATTTCTACAGAATCTACTGTCCCTGTTATAAAAGAGCCGCATTCTATAGGAGTTTTGGTTAATTGCCCATTAGCATCAGATCTTTCCATATGTGCATTAACCTTAATTGTATATTCTCCTTTCTTTACCTGTTTGCCTTTATTATCTTTTCCGTCCCAGATAAATTGATGCTTTCCCTTTTCTCTTTTGCCAATAGTTTTGTATATTTCTATACCTGCGCCATTATATATAGATATTGATGAAACTACATAAGAAGATGGCGCTTTTTTTGCCTCATCATAATTAATTTGATAATTAAAAGTAACACTACCTTCTCCGTCAAATTTTTGCTTAGAAGTATTGACATGAACATTTTTACCAACATACATTGAGCTTATTCTCCCAAGTTCATCACTTACCAATCTTTCTTTTAAGATAGTAATATTACCACCCATTTTTATAATTTCCTCTGTTTGCTTCATAACTGCTATAGTTTGCGCTATTTGACCAGGATCAGCAGGTTTTTCCGGATTTTGATTCTTAATTGTAGCAGCAATAATTTTGATGAAATCTACAGTATTTTTCTGCGCAGCTTCCATATTTTTTTCTTCTGGCAACTTAGCGTCATCGGCAGCTCTTTGTGCATTTTTTGCTTTTTGTCCATGCAAGTGGGTAGGAAAATTATTATTTAGTGGCATATTTATATTGTAAGATTAACTTTATTATCAGATATAATATGGTCTTGCTGCGCAGGCTCAGCATCTACTATCGCTTGATATTTATTGTGTTTAGGAAGATTAGTATCAGAGTTGTGATAAAATGACTGATTCCTATCTTGCCCGTAACTTCCAAGCAAAAATGTCAATGATGCATCGCTGCCTTTTGCAATATCCTTTACTATTTGCTCAAGCAAAATCCTATCTGCTTTTATGCTTTCTAGAGTTTCTTGTTTATGAGCTATAAATTTGATAGAGGTAATAATCTCATTTTCAATATTAAGTTCTATATCAACTTTACCTAGACTTTCTGGATGAAGAGCAACTTGGATTTTATTCACTCCAGCATTTGATGCTTTTTGAATGCTGATACTAATTTGATCCTGCAATGGTATTTGAGCATTTGTATTAGTTGATAACGGAGTAAATTTAATACTAACATGGTCAGATAGATCGTTTATCGTAAGGTTTGAAGTAAAATTTTTAGCATCTACCCCGGTAAATTGTTCGTATTTCTCTGATAAACTTAAATTTTCTAATTCTTGTTTTAGGAATTGCTGGGAATCATCATTTGTATTAAAATTTTCAGCAAAATCTTGGTTTTTATCTACATTTGCAAATCCGGTATCTTTACCGGCAAAATCTGGATTGATAGATTCTTGCTTTTCTGATTGCCACTTAAGAGCCAGAGAATCATTTATATTATTATAGTTTTCTTTGGTAGATATTAAAGCAGGAAGGATTGCCAAGTTTACAGATTCCTTGTCGATACTTAATTGATTATTTGTTTTACTTAAATTGGATTGATTAGTCATGTTATTTAACCGATAATTCACGATATTATCTTCGTTATTCGAATTAATTACTATTGTATTTTCCGCTTCATCTGTTGAGCTTGAAGGTAATTGCTCATATTCTTTCTTTAGATTGAAATTTTGCACCTGACTAATATCTATACTGGCCAAATTAGACTGGCTTAAACCCAATTCTAAATCTTTATTGGTTTGATGATAGTTGTTTTGCATATCAATATTAGATAGAATTTCTGGATTAATTCCTGATTCGTTAAATGATATCTCTTGAAGATCCTTAGTATCTTCTTCCTGATCATTATGCTCGGTAACCACAAATTCTTGACTATCCAATTGTGTAATTGTTGTATTTTTATCAATCGCCGCGGAATAATTGACTAAATTATTATCAGTTTCTGCTGCAATAATACTACCAGCCGTAATATCTTGTATATAAGCCTTGTTATATATTAATCCATTTTCTTCATCTTTGTGCCTTGATAAGGCATGAAGCGCGCTAATATTTCCCCTATCGCAATCAGTTGTTTCATCATCATATATTAACTGAGCAAGAGAGCCATTCTGATTAGATATTGCACCGAGAGATCCAGTGATATTCACATTAAAATCAACTTTATTATCTGTATTTATATTGTCAGAAATCTCATTACTAACATCAAGACTATCTGCATCTATTAGAATATCAATATCAAGATCTTGGACGGTTTCTTCAATTGTTTGTTTTTGCGGGTCTAAATTTGTTATTTTAGTATCTATCTTATTAGAAAGATTAGATGTTTTATTGCCAGCAAATTCGGTATTGCTATTTTCAGGGTCTTGTCTCATGTTTTTTGCATGAACTGATTTATTCTCTGTATTTTTTACACTATTATCATTAGCGCATTTCTGATCTATGTTACTATGATTTTGCGTAGCTATATTATGATCTTGATTGATTTGATTATTTCTACTGACTTTATCTTGATGATTAGATAAATTTATATTATTTTTATGATCATGGGGTTTAATTCCAGAGCCTATATCGCTTTTTGCATTTGATGACACAATATTACTTACAGTTAAATAAGAGCTAAAAAGTTCAGTAGAGTTATTTTGAGATGAATTACTGAACATTTTATTATTAGCACCGAAAAGTTCTGTGATATTACCTACTGACATAGCTCGTGTTTATTTGATTTATATCAACTTATCTAGCAAAAACCATGCCAAATCAATTTCTACCTTTAGCAAGAGATCTAATGTAACCGTTCACGTACCTGACAGAAATATCTAATAATTTATCATAAGTATGTAAATTACTTAGTGACAACGCAACCTATGGATGATAAACAATAGTTAGGTTAAATTCTAAATAGGTTTTTTGTGGAAGAAGAAATAAGG
>JANRMA010000156.1:0-4092 GCA_033762035.1 Rickettsiaceae bacterium | reverse complement strand
CGGATTTTTATAGTATAAAATAGGCGGATTTTTTACATTAAAACTTATTACTTGCGTATTTGTTAAAACTACTTCGGTTCTTACTGCGCATTCAAGAAAAATATCTATATCCTAATAAAGAAAACTATTATTATAGTTTACTGCATCTAGAAGGAGGGATTTTTTTATCAAAGCACAAGGCGAACTAACGTTAATAATTTTTTGTGTATTTATTAAATAATCAAGCATATTTACTTCCTCTTTTTTAGATGAAAGTGAATATAACGAATTAATATCTTTGGTTAAATTTGCTATATTAGCCGCAGATCCAATCGCAATAGCTTTTTTGTGGAGTTTTAACAAATCCAGCAAATAATTATGGGCTTCTGGGTTAACAATATTATCTCCGTCCAAAAAGGAAATATATTCTCCGCCGGATAACATTAAACCTTTTAATGGACAATAAACTTCTTTTTTATTAGACGTAACAATAGTGGTTCTTGGTAATTCTTTGGAGTATTCTTTAATTAGATCTAGAGAATTATCGCTAGAATTATAATCTATAAAAATAAATTCTGAGCGAAAATTCCCTTGAATTTTTTTAAGGGAATTAATGGTACTTTTGATCCATGGTGCCTGATTTTTTACACGAACCACGAAACTAATTTTAGTCATTCTACTCTTAAGTCTATATGGACTTCTTCCATTACTAAATCCACCCAACCCTGATCTTCGTCATTACTCTGGGATAAAACTGGACGCATTTTCATTCCATATTCAGCTTTTGGGGCTTTTGGAATAGGGTGCCCATTTACCGAAACTTTAAAAGCTTCATTTGTCCATGTTGCCGGGCTTTCTGGATTTTTTGTAACTGCTTTAACTATATAAGCTTGCGGGCGATATTTCCTCTTTTCAGAATATGGTTTTATTCTTACCAAAGAGCCATCTTCATGTTGATATATTTCTCCAGGTTCTTGAGGATTTCTATCGCTTGTTTTTGCTAAAATATTACCAGGTGAAGCTGTCTGTTTTTTAAATCCTTCTTTTAGTAAAATTTCTACTACCTCTTCTTTGGTTTTGTTGCTCAAATCCAGAGATCTTGCTTTAGCTGCATATTGCCCTTCTAAAAATTTATGTAATAATTCGGCTAATTCCACTTCTTTGTTTAAGATATCTAAATCCCATATACTATTAGCATCAAAAGGGTTTATTTTTAAAGCCTTTTCCGCTTTGCTTACTCCTTTGCATAAGGCCTTAACGCTTATACGCCTTTTTTTTGTTTGAATTTTAGATTTTTCAGACTTAATTTGCTGCTTATCTGTAGCAACAAACTGCTCATGACTGTAAACATTTTCTATTGAGCCAAATATCAGGGTCCAAATAAGTAGAATTTTTTTCATAAAGTTTATCTTGTAAATTTGCATGTTTAGTATAGATTTGAATTTTCTAAATAATAATTTGATTCCCTTTTAATATAAAATTCTGAATTATGCAACTTTAAAATATCTAGTTTCATAAATATTTTAAGCAGAATATGATATTTTATAGGATATACTTTGAAAACATAGTTAATAATTTTATGAAAAAGAATATAATATTTATATTTTTCCCAATTCTAGTAATTACATTTGGCCTCGGATTGTGGCAAGTAGCAAGATATTATGAAAAATTATCTTTTGCTCAAAATATTCTGAGGCAAAAAAGTAATATTGAAGATATCTCTAATATTCCTAAACAAAATATAGGCTTATATTCTACATATATTATTGAAGGAACTTTAGACATTAGTAAAGTTTTTTGGCTTTATAGAAGACATCCCTTAGCAAAAGGAAAGGATGGGGCTTATTTTCTTACTAAAATTACTACTTCATCCAAACAAGAATTTCCTATTATTCTAGGATGGGTAGATAGAGTAAATTTTGTTAAAATTATAAAAGAATTAAGCGCAAATCCTAAAGTATATTTAAATGCTTTAATATTGCCTTCGGAAAATAAATCTTATTTTATTCCAAATAATAATTACAAAAAAAATATATGTTTTACTATGTATATGGATGAAATAAATAAGGAATTAAAAGTTCATGATGAGGGGGGGTATTTTCTTGCGGCTTTAAGATTTCAAAACCAATCAAGCCAGGTACAAGAGTCTGACAGTAAAATTTATCCAATATACCCAGAAATGATGATAAACATACCAAATCATCATCTAGAATATGCATCTTTATGGTTTTGTTTGGGGCTTATAACATTGATTTTTGTCTACATAGCCCGCCCCTCAAAAGTTAATATAACAGGCAAATAAAATCTGCGCTAAATAGTGTTTATTATAATCCTTGACAAACCGAGCTATAATAGCGTTAAATAGAAAAACCTGGTAAAAATATTGATATTGAATAGATAGATTCTTATGGAAAATGCAAATCAAATGTGGAACGCAATAGAAACAAGCGAATTAATTATAAACGCTTGTGGAAATTTGATGATTTTAGTAGGTTTGTTTTTAATTTTTACAACCCTGATTGGAGTTAAAAAACTACAAGATCCTATTTCTAAAATTCACGCTACTGGTGTTAGCGATAGTTTTGGTATACCATTATGTTATTTCGGATTTTTTATTTTAAACATACATAATGGCTTGAGTTTAAAATATATCATTCTAATTTGTCTTACAATAACTACCGGCCCATTGATTTCCCAGTCTATTGCATATTTTATTTATAGTAATAAACAAAAAATAAAAACGAATGATTAGCTCTTATTCAAGTATTTTTTTAATTTATTTGCTATCTATTAGCGCTGCAGTAATTTGCGCTAGTATGTTTCTTGCGCGCACTAGAATTAATAAAATACTCATATTATCAAGCTATAGTTCTGTTATGTGCTTATTATATTTAATGCTCGATGCATCTGATGTTGCATTAACGGAATCTGCAATTAATGCATCTATTTCAACCATATTTTTAATATTATTGGTCAAAAAGATCGGGGTAGAAGATCCTTCATCTTATTCCATTAATTATTTTACCGGTATATGCTGCTTTCTTGGTGTTTTATTAATATGTTACGACTTAAGTAATATAGCGCCTGAAATAGGTAATGCTAATAGTCCTCTTAATAAAGGCTTGAGCGCATATTATATAAAAAATACTTACCACGAAATTGAAATTCCAGCTATAGTTACAGCAGTGCTTGCAGACTATAGAGGGTTTGATACTTTCTGCGAAACCTTGGTTATTTTTATTGCAGCTATTGGTGTTTATACTATTTCAGGAATTAAAAATGCAGCAAAATAAAAGTATTGTTTTTACGGTATATACAAAATTTTTAATGCAGTTTATTGTAGCTTTTTGTATTTATGTGCTATTATTTGGAGAAATAACCCCAGGGGGCGGTTTTCAAGCAGGCGCAATACTAATTTCAGCTTTAATCGGTTACGATCTTTCTTGCGATAATATTAATAAATTCTTAACTACTCGTATATTTATACTTGCAGCTATTTCTGGTCTTGTAATTTACGGCACTACAGGATTAATGAGCTTATTTTATGGTAAAAACTTTCTAGACTATTCCGTTTTAGCCCAAGAAGGTGCAAGAGTTATAGGAATAAATATGATAGAGCTTGGTATTGCTTTAACTGTATCCTCATCTTTAGGACTTATTTATATGGAGCTTAAAAATGCTATTTAATATAATATATTATTTGGCAAGCATACTTATTGCTTTTGGAGTTTTTTTTGCAATAACATCAAGGAGTTATCTAACAAGGCTAATAGGACTTGGGTTTATACAATCAGGTATAATTACTTTTTTATTAGGTATGGGGAAAGTTTTAGATGCTTCTCCTCCTATTATTAGCCAGGATTATGAAATATATTCTAACATAGTGCCCCAAGCACTTATGCTTACAGCAATTGTAGTGGGGGTTGCTACATTCGCTGTAGGGATTATTTTACTTATAAAAATACATAAAAATTTTGGCACTATAGATGCCAGTATACTAGATAAAAATAACGTTACAGAAGTTAGTCAAGATGAATCTAGTTGAATTTTTTTTAGTAAACTTACCAATAATTGCGATATTACTCCCAATATTCTTATCATTTCTTATTATTA
>JANRMA010000155.1:0-12182 GCA_033762035.1 Rickettsiaceae bacterium | reverse complement strand
GGGGTCTAGCCCATTAGATTTTTCTTGTCAGCCTATAAGATATCAAAATCACCTATATTTTGCCATAGGTGATGGACATTTGGTTAAATTATCACTAGATAATCAGTCTATTATCTGGAAGAAAAAAATAGAAGATATTATATCAATGTCTAAAGCGGGAGATATTTTTCTAACAAATAATGCAAGGCAGATAGCTGCTATTTCAGATAAAACTGGAGATGTATTATGGGTAAATAAATTATCTGCTTTAAAGTCTGGTTTGATGAAGTCTTTGAGGGAAAAAACTACGATATTCTCGGCGCCAATAGTTACTAATAATGGTATTTATGTATTTTCAGCAGATGGATCTGGTTTTTTAATCAATTCTATTAATGGAGAGATAGAAAAAAGATTTGCAATTCCTAGCAATATATTTGGTTTTTCAATTTTTAATGGATCAATATTTCTTTTTGATAAGAAAAATATTTATCAGTTAGATTAGGCAAAAATTTGAAATTTAGCTATTGATCTTAAAGCAAAATAATGCTATTTTGCATCTAAATTTCAGTGGTTTGCTCTTTTGTCATTTTTTGAGCATAAATTATTCGGGGCATAGCGCAGCCTGGTAGCGCATCTGGTTTGGGACCAGAGGGTCGGGAGTTCGAATCTCTCTGCCCCGACCATTAAATCAAAATGAATTTATTTCTTTACTTACTGAAAATGCGCTGTTCGTCTTGGAGGGCATTTTTTGCTGTGAAGTTATCTGAGTTTTATAAACACTGGATTATTTCGGCTAGCCCTGCGATTGAGCGATGTTACTACTAGTCTTTGGAGCCACTGAGTATTAAGCAATTTGGTAAATCTATAATAAGACTGTATAAATAACCCCTCTAGAGAAGATGAGTACTTTTGGCATATACTTAAGTAGTTAATATGAGGGAAGTAATTAGTTATACCAATCTTCATTTTTAAATGATACAAATGATATTTAGCGGATCTCGCCTTGTTGCTACTCATTAATATAAGCATGCGCTTGGATTCGTCCTAAAATTCATTTGTCTAATTTATTCTTACGAATGGTATTATACCCTTTCAGAGTAATGTGATATAATTCAGCGTATAAATTTTTACTATATAATTTAACGTAGGTAATTCTTGCAAAATCTACTTGATTAATGTAACTCTAGATATAAAGGCCGCAGAGGAGGTTTACATATGCAACAATATATAGCTGTAAATTATTTACCAATATTGATCTTCTTTATTATTGCACTAATAATGTCAATAACAATAATAGGACTACCAAGGCTTCTTGCAAAATTTAAACCTTCATCGGGAAAACTTGCGCCTTACGAATGCGGTTTTGATCCATTTGGCGATGCAAGAGACAAATTTGATATAAGATTCTATCTGGTTGCAATATTATTTATTATTTTTGATCTCGAAATCATGTTTTTAATTCCATGGGCTATTTCCTTGAGTAAAATAGGTTTATATGGTTTTTGGTCTATGATGTTTTTTTTGGGTGTATTAACAATAGGACTATGGTATGAATATAAAAAAGGAGCGCTAGAATGGGAATAACAGAAGAAAATACCAAAGAATATGATAAATTATTATTACCAGAAGATGCGCATAATAAGGGCTTCTTGCTTGCAAAGCTAGATGATGTTGTAGCATGGGCAAGAACTGGTTCTATGTGGCCTATGACCTTTGGCCTTGCTTGCTGCGCAGTTGAAATGATGCAAGCAGCTTCTGCAAGATATGATATGGATAGGTTTGGAATGTTGTTTCGGCCAAGTCCCCGGCAGTCCGACCTTATGATAGTAGCTGGCACATTAACAAATAAAATGGCCCCCGCTCTTAGAAGAGTATATGATCAGATGCCTTATCCTAAGTGGGTAATTTCTATGGGAAGTTGTGCAAATGGGGGGGGGTACTACCATTATTCTTATTCTGTAGTAAGGGGGTGCGATCAAATAGTTCCAGTTGATGTTTATGTTCCTGGATGCCCTCCTACTGCCGAAGCTTTATTATATGGAGTATTACAACTTCAAAGAAAGATTCAAAGAACCAAGGCAATTACATGAAAAAAAAAATTGATGATTTTATACTGTCAAATAATTTAGATACTTTATTTACTCGCCAGGATCATTATTTATATTATTTTGCAGCAAAAAATGATGTTGTAAAATTGCTTAGTTTTCTAAAGGAAGATGAAGATTTAAGATTTACTATTTTAACAGATCTATTTGCGGTAGATTTTCCGGAAAGAAAAGAAAGATTTGAAATAGTATATAACTTACTAAGCCTTAAAAATAACTATAGACTAATTATTAAAACCTCTACATGCGATAGAGAACATATTGCTTCTGTAAGTTCTATATTTTCTGGTGCTTGCTGGTACGAAAGAGAGGTTTTTGATATGTTTGGAGTAAAATTTGATGGTAATCCGGATTTGCGCCGTATACTTACTGATTATGGCTTTAAGGGGCACCCTCTTAGAAAGGATTTCCCAGTTTCAGGTTATACTCAAGTCAGATATGATGAAAAATTAGAAAAAGTAATTAAAGAGCCGGTAAAATTACAGCAAGCTTTTAGAGAATTTGACTTCCTAACCCCTTGGCAGGGTCCTAAATATGCAATGCCTCAAATATTGCCAGGTGACGAAAAAGCTAATACAAGTAAATAAAAGTAGGTAGTTATGCATATATCACGAGAAAATCCTCAGGTGCAAGTAAAAAATATGACTCTTAACTTCGGCCCTCAGCATCCCGCTGCGCATGGGGTTTTGCGCCTTATTTTAGAGCTAGATGGGGAGGTAGTAACGAAAGCAGATCCACATATTGGGCTTCTGCACAGAGGAACAGAAAAGCTAATAGAGCATAAAACTTATATGCAAGCAGTGCCCTATTTTGATAGGCTAGATTACGTATCTCCAATGGCGCAAGAACACGCTTTTGCCCTTACTGTTGAAAAATTACTTGATGTTCAAGTGCCCAAAAGGGCTCAGTATATAAGAGTATTATTTGCAGAAATAACACGAATTTTGAATCATATAATGAGTATTACTACTCAAGCACTAGATATAGGAGCTACAACACCTTTATTATGGCTGTTTGAAGAAAGAGAAAAATTGATGGAATTTTACGAACGAGTTTCCGGCTCTCGCATGCATTCAAATTATTTTCGTCCAGGAGGTGTTGCGCAAGATTTACCCAAAGGTTTGTGTGAAGATATAGAAAAATTCTGTGAATCTTTTGTAAAAATACTTCAGGATACTGAAAGTCTCTTAACTGAAAATAGAATATGGAAACAAAGAACTGTAGATATAGGTATAGTGAGCCAAAAAGAAGCTATGGATTGGGGTTTTTCTGGCCCTATGTTAAGAGGCTCTGGCATTGCGTGGGATTTAAGAAAATCTAACCCATATGATGCTTATGAAGATTTCGAGTTTAATATACCAGTAGGAACAAAAGGAGATTGCTATGATAGATATCTCGTACGTATTGCTGAAATGTACGAATCTCTCTCAATAGTAAAGCAAGCTATAAAAAAAATGCCTGAAGGTTATGTTAAGACCATGGATAAAAAAATAGCACCCCCTACAAGAGCAAAGATGAAGGAATCTATGGAGGCTATGATTCATCATTTTAAGTTATATACGGAAGGCTATCATGTACCTAAAGGCGAATATTACGGGGCAGTAGAAGCTCCAAAAGGAGAATTTGGAGTATATGTTTATGCAGATGGTACTAATAAGCCGTATAGATGCAGGATAAAGGCGCCTGGGTTTGCACATCTTCAAGGGCTAGATTTTATGGCAAGAGGTCATATGCTTGCCGATGTTGTTACTTTAATTTCGAGTCTTGATATAGTTTTTGGGGAGGTAGATAGATAGTGAAAAAAACAGACACAAAAATATCTTTTAGTTTTACCGTAGAGAACTTAGAAAAAGCTGAATCTATAATTGCAAGATATCCAGAAGGTAGGCATAAAAGCGCTTTACTTCCTCTTTTAGACTTAGCACAAAGACAAAATGATGGATGGGTTACACATGAGATGATCGAATATATCTCTAATATGTTAAATGTACCCTTTATTAAAGCTATGGAGGTTGCATCTTTTTATACAATGATTAATCTTGCCCCTGTGGGCAAATTTCATATTCAAGTTTGCGGTACAACCCCTTGCTTTTTAAGAGGCGCTGAGGATATTATGCGTATATGTAAAGAAAAGCTTAATATAGAAGAGAATGAAACAACAGAAGATGGGCTTTTCTCTCTTAAAGAAGTGGAATGTTTAGGTGCCTGCGTTAATGCGCCGATGGTGCAAATAAATGACGACTACTACGAAGACCTAACAAAAGAGATTATGTCTGATATAATAGATAAATTACAATCCGGACAGAAAGTAGATATAGGCTCCCAAATAGGAAGAGTGGGCAGTAAAGCTCGTGATTGAATAGACATCTTATACCAATCCTCATTTTTAAATGATCCAAATGAATTTAAATGTATTTTTTTGACCATGCGCAATAACTACTTCACTGACTGACCTTAGCACAATAATCACTATTTCTATTCTACTGCAAAAATTTTCATGAGACGGACCTGTTATTTTATCAAATTATTATTGATATTTTATTTAATATGTTCTATGTAATATTGTATAACATTATCACTATTATTAGCATGAGCTTTCTTGGCGAGCTTAGATCAAAAGGATATTTTTACCAATCTACAGATTTAGATGGCATAAAAACTCTTATAGAAACCAATCAGGCTGTAATATATGTTGGTTTTGACTGTACGGCAGAGTCGTTGCATGTTGGAAGCTTAATGCAAATTATGATCTTACGACTTGCGCAAAAGTATAATATTAAACCCATAGTAATATTAGGCGGCGCTACTTCAAAAATAGGAGACCCATCAGGTAAAGATGAAACACGTAAAGCTTTAACTGATGATGATATAGCAAAAAATATAAAAGGCATCACAAAAAGCCTTTCTAAATTTATTAAATTTGGCACCAAAGCAACTGATGCAATTATTTTAAATAATAGCACTTGGCTTGATAATATTCAATATTTAGAGTTCTTAAGGGAATATGGAAGAGAATTTTCTATCTCTAGAATGCTTAGCATGGATTCTGTGAAGATTAGACTAGAAAGAGAGCAAAATTTAACCTTTCTTGAATTTAATTATATGCTTCTTCAGTCTTACGATTTTCTTCATTTAGCTAAGAATTATAATTGCACTATTCAGCTCGGCGGGAGCGATCAATGGGGTAATATTATAATGGGCGCAGAGCTTATAAGAAGAAAATTAGGAAAAAATGTTTTTGGTATTACTACTCCGCTGCTTACAACTTCATCTGGCGCAAAAATGGGCAAATCCTCATCCGGAGCGGTTTGGCTGAACGAAGATATGCTTGCTCCTTACGATTATTACCAATATTGGCGCAATATAGAAGACCTAGATGTAATTAAATTTGCAAAATTATATGCAGAGTTTGAGAAAGGCGAACAAGAAGAGTTTGAAAAACTTGCTAACGATAAAATAAATGAAGCAAAAAAACTATTAGCCCATAGGCTTACTGCTTTATGTCATGGACAACAAAACGCAGATAATGCAGAAATAACTGCTAAAAAGGTTTTTGAAGAAGGCGGAGTTGGAGATTCGCTCCCTGAGTTTACTATAGGAACTAAAGAGTTATCGATGGGTCTTAATTTAGCAGATTTAGTATATAGATGCGAATTTTCTACCTCAAAATCAGAGGCAAAAAAACTTATTCGCTCTAGTGCTATTAGAGTAAACAATGAGAAAATTGCAGATGAGTCAATCATCATAGATTCATCTTTCTTTGGCAAAGAAGCTTTTGTTAAAATTTCTGCCGGAAAGAAAAGACATGCGCTTGTAAAGCTCATATAAAATCAATTCTTGTTTTATCTATTTGTTTTTCGGATGAACTTTGATATTATCTTACGATATTATATATTTATGCCGGTATAGCTCAGTTGGTAGAGCAACACATTCGTAATGTGTGGGTCGGGGGTTCGAATCCCTTTTCCGGCACCAAATATTTTTGAACAAAATATATTCATGATAAAACAAAAACTAAATTTTAACTCAAAAGAACTAATTGAAATATTTAAAATATGTCAAAATGCGGGGGTTGAAATTAGAGTAGTAGGCGGAGCCGTGAGAGATATTTTACTTGGCCACCAGATAATTGATTTTGATCTGGCTATCAAGCTTCCACCTCAAAAATCTTTAAAATTATTTGCGGATAATGGCTACATTGTAATACCTACAGGTATTAATTATGGAACTATTACAGTACTTGTAAATGACACTCCATTTCAAATAACATCCTTAAGAAAAGATATAAAAACTGATGGAAGAAGGGCGCAAGTAGAATATGGTACAAGTTTTGAAGAAGACGCTATAAGAAGGGATTTTACAATTAATAGCTTAAGTTACGATATTATAACTGAGAATTTATATGATTATTTTGGGGGGGTAGAAGATCTTCAAAATCGTAAAGTAATATTTATAGGAGACGCGGAAAAAAGAATTAGGGAAGATTACTTAAGAATTTTACGCTTTTTTAGATTTTCGGCTTATTATAGCAAGGATATTGATCCAAAAGGATTTTATGCCTGCGCTAAGTTGGCTAAAGAATTAGATATTATCTCGCCTGAGCGTATTTATCAGGAAATATCAAAAATCATGAGCTGTCCAAAAAATATTAGCCATGTCATTAAATTTATGCACGAAACATCCATATGGAAATTTATAAACCCAGCTTTTGCAGAAGGTATAGATGATTTACTAAAACTCGAAGACTTTGTTTTTGGGGAAGAAATAAGTATAGCTCAGGATTTTGTGGATTTAAAAATCATCAGATTTGCTTTTTGTTCTTATAATTTTGGAATAGAGCGAACAAGTCAAGAATTACATAGATTAAAATTTCCAAGATACGAAATAGTAAAAATTAATCTTATACATAAGTTTATAAATAGCATAATTGATTTAGACTCAAAGCAGGATATATATTTTCAAATATGTAAAGAATGGTATTATCATCAATCTCAAATAGATAACCTACTTTTTGCAAGCTTAATATTAAATAAAATAGACAAAGAAAGCTTTTTTAAGGGCCTGCAAGAAATGTCTTGCGCGCCGCCTCTAATGCCTGTATCATCGGCAGAATTAATGAAATTAGGCTATACAAATCTCGCACTTGGAATAAGAAAAAAATATTTAGAAGAGAAATGGATTGAGTCTGGTTTTACTATAAGTAAAGAAAATTTGATAAATTTAAAATAGAGTTATGCTATGGAAATTAAAATAAAAAAACTTAACAGTCGGGCTATTTTGCCATCTTATGCAACTAGCGGAAGCGCTGGTCTTGACTTATGCGCATGTATAGAAGAAAAAATTGAGGTTAATCCAGGAGAGGTTAAAATTATCCCAATAGGTGTATCAATAGCTTTACCAGAGTTTTACGAAGCTCAAATTCGCCCTCGCTCAGGCCTTGCTGCAAAAAATGGCATAACTGTTTTAAATAGTCCAGGTACTATAGATTCAGATTATAGAGGCGAAATAAAGGTTATACTTATAAACCATGGACTAAAACCTTTTATTATTGAAAATGAAATGAGAATAGCTCAAATGGTTATTGCTCCAGTAAGTAAAGTTGACTTCATAGAGCAAGATTTTGATGAAAAGGAAACAAAGAGGGGGAGCGCTGGATTCGGATCTACTGATAATTATGCCCTTAATTCAGGCGCACAGCTCCAAAGTTAGTCTAATTTATTCTTACGAATGGTATTATTACAAAGCCATTACTAACTATTCTAGATTATGTGATCTTGAAACAACAAAACTTAATTATAATATAAAATATTCTTATATGTTATATAAATTTTCTTCAATTTAGCATATACTTAAGTTTGTATTTAATAACTAATATAAAGTAGTAAATTGTGAGCAAGGGTTTGTTAGAATTGGTAAGTAAGGGTGATTTACGGGCGGTAATATCTCTTGCGGATCATGGTGTAGATATAAATCAAGTGGATAGTAATAGAAGCACGGCACTTATACTCGCAATACTAAATGGCCGTACTGAGATTGCCAAGGAGCTTTTAAATAGAGGCGCAGATCCAAATACAGTAGATAAAAATGGCAAAACAGCTATTATGATTGCATCGGAGATTGGACATCTTAAGATTGCCAAGGAGCTTTTAAATAGAGGCGCAGATCCAAATACAGTAGATAAAAATGGCAAAACAGCTATTATGTATGCACTAAAAAATGACCATACAGAAATCTCAGATTTTCTTACGGCTGCACGCATTCAGGAGAATTTCTTCAATAATGTACGACAAGGTAATATAGAGCAAGTAAAGCAGGCTTTAAAGCAGTATAAATATCTAGCTCAAGTAAAAGACAAAAATGGTAAGACGGCCCATTCTATTGCAATAGAGGGGGGTCGCGAGGAAATCGCCCAATTGTTTCAAGGCCAAGTTAGTAATTTATTCGCTATGAGGCAGACCAGGGATATGGAACAATTGCGCTCAACAAATACTAAAGGCGGCGGAGTATCTGATACGTCCATATTTACTGACCCATCGCTGAATTCTATAACCCTAAATGAGAAAGGCTTAAGCCCTAAATTAATTGTAAAATCTACATCAGACTCATCAAAAGGTTCAGATGCAAGGGATGGTAATTTTGAATTTATACTCTCCAGATTATATGAAAGGTTACTTCCTGGTAAAAGCCCCATATATGGATTAACCAAAGATAAAAAAGGTGAGCCATTAATTACAGGTCAATTCTTTGATGGTTTTACAAATCTTGACGAAGCAAGCAAGCAAATAACAACTGATCCTACTACAGGCAAAATCCTGATAGAAAATATAGAAAAAGTTCTTACCGCCTCAGTATTTGGGGGGGAAGCTGATGCCCACTGGGGTAATCTTGGGGCAAAAAAAGAGAAGACATGGAAGAAAAATGCTGATGGACAGATGGAAGAAGTAGAGCAATATACTGCAGTTAAAATTGACCACGGACGCTCTGGTTATATTATGGCCTCAAATATAGAGGAGCTAACATCTTCTCTTACAAATATAGCAACAACTAGACATTGGTATAATGAGTCTTTTGCCTTATCCACAGAGAAATTTGCTCAGTCTATTAAAGAAGTCTCGCAAATTAGCGAAGATGAAATTGAAAATTTGCTCTATAGTAGAATAGGGGAGCTTAATAAAACTCACGGAAAGACATATGGTGATAAAAGCCTTGATTATATAAAGTTTGAAAAGTTGTACCTACATTCTCGTCTCAATAATGACGAAAAAAGAATTATTCGTAATAAAGCAAATGAGTTGCAAAATTCTAACGATTCAGCAGCAGATGTTTTGGTGCGGCAATTTACAAAGCATGCTGAATTATTCAAGCAATTAGATGCTAATATAGAGCTGCTTAGAAAAATGCATAAGGGCCTCAAGAAATTAAATATTGATAAAATTAATATTGAGGATTTTTTTGAGGCGGCAAAAGACCCTATTGCGTACGCAAGAAATAATAACATGAAAATAGAAGGACAGGACCCTCTTGCTTATGCTATAAAGAATCGCGTTAAGATAGCGGGACAGAATTCTATTGTATACTGCGCAGAAAATCGTATACCAATAAAAAATCTACATCCAGTAACTTATGCTTTAAAACATAATATAGACATTAAAGATGAAGCGCACGAATATATCAGAGAAAATATTAGTCGAAATTCAGACTTAAAGAAAGCCTTAGAATATCTAGATAATACCCGCAGCGTCAGGGACTGGGCAAGAAAAATAAAAAAAGCTTTTGGATTTAAAGGATTAGCAACAACTCCTATATACAAGAAAAACCTATTGCAAGAATTTGGGCAGTCAACGCCGAAGAAAAAGGGCCGTTAGCACCTCTTCTTAATCAACTCTTTGTGAAGATTGAATTCCGCGTTCATAATTTTGGTGCCATTTTTTCAATTATAGTATATATAATAAATTCAAAGAATTATCAATTTAGATATATGGATCAAAAATACATCAGGAACTTTTCAATTATAGCGCACATAGACCACGGTAAATCTACTCTTGCTGATAGAATTATCGAAAAATGCGGAGGGGTAGAGATGCGCGAAATGAGCGCTCAGATTCTAGACTCTATGGATATTGAAAAAGAGCGCGGCATTACAATTAAAGCACAAACTGTAAGGCTTAATTACACGGCTAAAGACGGTAACTTATACCAGCTTAATTTAATGGATACACCCGGACACGTAGATTTTGCCTATGAAGTAAGTAGAAGCCTTGCTGCCTGCGAGGGGTCTCTTCTTGTTGTAGATGCAAGTCAGGGAGTAGAAGCACAAACTCTTGCAAATGTGTATCAGGCTATAGATAATAATCATGAAATTATCCCCGTACTTAATAAGATAGATTTACCAGCCGCAGAGCCAGAAAGGGTAAAAAATCAAATTGAAGAAGTAATAGGTATAGATTGTAGCAATGCTATTGAGATTTCTGCAAAAACTGGACTTGGAATAGATGATGTTTTAGAGGCGATAGTTACGCAGCTACCTTGCCCCAAAGGCGCACCAGAAAATCCCTTAAAGGCTTTACTCGTAGATAGTTGGTACGATGCATATCTAGGTGTTGTTATTCTTGTAAGAGTTGTAGACGGGGCGCTAAAAAAAGGCGCTAAAATAAAAATGCTAGCTACTAACTCTATTTATACCGTGGATTCTGCGGGCTTTACATCTCCCAAGAAGCATTATGTAGATAGTTTACATGCAGGAGAAATGGGATTTATTACCGCATCTATTAAAGAAATTTCTGACTGTAAAGTAGGCGATACTATAACAGAAGAAAAAAGACCTTGCGATGCAGCTTTGCAAGGGTTTAAAGCCAATTTACCTGTAGTATTTTGCGGCCTTTATCCTGCAGATAGTGCAAATTTCGAACATCTAAAAAATTGCCTTGGTAAATTGCGCCTAAATGATGCAAGTTTTGAATATGAAATGGAAACTTCCACGGCCCTCGGATTTGGCTTTAGGTGTGGGTTTTTAGGCTTACTTCACCTAGAGATAATTCAAGAAAGACTAGAGCGTGAGTTTGACTTAGATATGATAACAACTGCTCCAAGTGTAATTTATAAAGTACATTTAAACGGAGGCCAGGTTCTTGAAATACACAACCCTGCTGATATGCCAGATGTGCAGAAAATAAATTTCATGGAAGAGCCTTGGGTAAAAGCAACAATAATAGTGCCAGATGAATATTTGGGTAATATTTTAGCATTATGTACAGAAAAAAGAGGGGTCCAGATAGAGTTAACTTATGTCGGCCAGAGGGCAATGCTTGTATATAGGCTGCCGCTCAATGAAATGGTATTTGATTTTTATGATAAGTTAAAATCTTGTTCTAAAGGATATGCAAGCTTTGATTGGGCCATGGATGGGTATGAAGTTAGTGATTTAGTCAAACTTTCTATTTTAGTAAATAATGAGCCAGTAGATGCTTTATCTACAATAGTTCATAAGTCCGCCTCCGAAAAAAGAGGTAGGGAATTATGCGAAAGATTAAAAGAACTTATTCCTCAGCAATTATTTCAGATTGCAATACAGGCAGCTATTGGGGGGAGAATTATAGCTAGAGAAACTGTGAGGGCCCTGCGCAAGGACGTACTTGCTAAATGCTACGGCGGAGATATTAGCCGAAAAAGAAAATTACTAGATAAGCAAAAACAAGGCAAAAAGAAAATGAGAAATATTGGTAATGTAGAAATACCTCAAAGCGCCTTTATCGCAGCTTTGAAGATTTCAGATTAGGGAGCCTGTAGAAAAAATATACATATATAATTGATATAGTAAAAAAATATAAAAAAAGTTTTGTTTATAGTAATATTTATAGTATCATAAATTTAATATAACAGCTATTAAGTATTTAAATGAAATTTATATATACTATTGATAATGAAATCCTAAAACAGATTCAGGATGGGGATAATCATTACCATGATAAAAGGTCTGATTATAATCAAGGCAAGATTGCACCCAGCTCTCCCCAGGATATTCAAAGATGTAATTTGCAGGTTTTCAATGGCGATGAATATACGCACCTTAGTTTTTCGCAAGATGACAGTGGGTCAGAT
>JANRMA010000154.1:0-11738 GCA_033762035.1 Rickettsiaceae bacterium | reverse complement strand
TTGGTATATTTCTTGTTACAGCCTTAATATCTAATGGGGGAATTATTATATATTTTAATTTACCATCTTTTTTAATTGTTTTCGGCTCTACTTTTGCAGTTTGCTGTGCTTGTTTTAGTTTTCGTGAAATGCAAATAGCCCTCTATTCTGTATATGATTTAATTTTTCGCTCTCCTTTAAGCCCTACGGAGGTAGCAAAATTATGTATGAAATCCTCTCAATTTTGCTATAAAATTGGCATTAATTTAATAGGGGGAAGAATTGCTGGAGTGCCTCTTGGTCACAAATTATTTGTAAAGTGGCTAGAATATGTTGTAGATAACGAAAAGCATGAACTTATAGATAAATTAGTAACTCAGGAAATATATTCATATCACGAAGATCAGTCCACCGTTATTCAGTTAATCAAAAAAGGTGCGGATTTAGCGCCAGCCTTTGGGCTTATAGGCACTATAATTGGTTTAGTGCAAATGCTATCTTCTATCAATGATATTAATATGATTGGACAGGGGCTTTCTGTTGCATTACTCACCACCTTATATGGAGCCTTATTATCTTATCTTTTTTTATTTCCTCTAGCTTCAAAGCTTGAAAGAAACTTACAAGCAGACATGACAAATTTATGTATTATGCATAGAACCGTAATGTCTATTGCAAAATCTCAGAATCCTAGAGAGCTTGAGGCAGTTATTAATTCTTTACTTCCCCCTGGAAAAAATATAGTATATTTTGACTATACGAATTTTAAGTAAATAGTAAGCTGATATTGCAATGAAAATCAAAGACAAAAATCTTAAACAAAAGAATTATTCTGTATTATTTGGTATTGTTCTTTTAATGGTGGTATTTTTTGTCTCAACATTGGTAAAAATAAGTGCAAGATAGAAAAGGGGATGCAAATCTTGTTCTATCCCTTATTTTTTTAATGACATCAATGTTATTTCTGAGTTTTGCATCATCGGCTATTTATAATATATTTTGTAAAGTTACTGGTACTGGAGGAGTAGTTTCTGTAGCGCCTACATCTAGCTCTGTAAAAGGATTTAGAAATATTATCGTTAGATTTGATTCTAATATAGAAAAAGATTTAGAGTGGAAGTTTTATCCCAAACAAGATACTGTTCAAATTACTACAGGCGAAAATAATCTAGTTTTTTATGAAGCAATTAACGCATCTGACAAAAATACAATAGGCACTGCTGTCTATAATGTCACACCTCAAAAAGCAGGAAAATACTTTAATAAGATTGAATGTTTTTGTTTTAAGGAGCAGTTACTAAAGGCTAAACAGCGTATACTTATGCCTGTTTCGTTTTATATAGACGCAAGTTTTGACAGTGATCCAGAAATGAGGGACGTAAAGGAGATCACTCTTTCTTATACATTTTTTAAGATAAAAGAAATAAATTAAAGTTGATTTTATCTAAAATAATACTTACTATAAATAATATAAGTAATACTTAAATAAATAATTTATTAAGGAGTAACAAATATGCAAGTTAAAGTTAGTCATCATTTTCATATATTAGCACCAAGTCCTTGGCCAATTTCTATTGCATTTTCATTATTATTTACCTTGCTAGGCATTACATTTGCAATGCATCAACACGCAGTAGGTTTGTATATTTTTGGAGCCGGTATTTTCGGAGCGCTAATTACTATGTATTTCTGGTGGCGCGATGTAATTAAAGAAGGAAGAATAGATAAAGCCCATACACAGCAAGTACAAAACGGACTGAGAATAGGAATGGCTTTATTTATATTATCTGAAATAGCTTTTTTCTTTGTATTTTTTTGGTCATTTTTTAAAGCATGGCTTGATCCTGTTATGTTACTTAATACAGAATCTTGGCCGGAAGGCTTAAGCTCATGGCCCCCTAAGAATATCCATACTTTCGATCCATGGGATATACCTTTTATTAATACATTAATATTACTTCTTTCAGGTACTACTGTTACATGGGCTCATCATGCTATCGAGGACTGCAATAAAGAAGAAACAGTAAAAGCACTAACTATAACAGTTTTACTTGGATTATCTTTTTCTATATTACAAGGATGCGAGTATTACCATGCAAGCTTTAAACTAAGTGATGGTATATATCCTTCTAACTTCTTTTTAGCTACCGGTTTTCATGGTTTGCACGTAATTATTGGTACTATATTTTTATTTATTTGCGCACTAAGAGCAAAATTAGGCCATTTTGAAAATGGTAATGGTCATTTAGGGTTTGAATTTGCTGCCTGGTATTGGCATTTTGTTGATGTTGTATGGCTCTTTTTGTTTGTATTTTTATATGTACTTGCTAGGTAGTATAGACATTTATTTTAGCCATAGATAAATTACTGCTATCAAAACGAACCCAAGATATGCAATATCAAGTTTGTGGTATCTTGTTGCAACTCGCTTAAAATAGACTTCTTGCATAACTATTTATTAGAATCACCTTCACTTCTGTATATATTCTAGTTCTACATTAAAACTGTTGACATTTTAAGTAAATATCGTATAAAATTTTCGAATATTCAATAAATTTATAGCTAGAAAGAATGATTTCGGAAATAGTATTGCCTCTTACAGGCGAAGAAGGACAAATAAGCGCACATACCGAAGATACAACAAATAATAACGATCAGACTCTTTTGTCAGAAAAACATTTTGATGATGTAACCACTTTACTCGATCAAATTACACTGGAGCCAAAGAAGGAACCTGCAAATGCAGGAACCGCAGAAGCACTTGCTGCTTTACTCGATCAAATTACACTGGAGCCAAAGAAGGAACCTGCAAATGCACCAGAAGATGAAAATAAAGATGCTAAGTCTGAGGATAATTATGCAAGTCCTGTTGAACCGCTATTGAACAAATCTCGCCCCGAAGAACTATATCATGAGAATTATGTAACTAGTGCAAAGCTTGATGCAGAACAAGTAAAAGAAGAGGCTCACAATAATTCAGTTTTGAATCCGGAACAACAAGCAGATTTAAATGAAAATTTTTTTAAAGCAATTAGCGCTAATGACATACGAGAAGTTATTGATTTAATTAATCAAGGCGCTGATGTAAATGGTCGAGATCGTTATAACAAGACTGCTCTTATTAAAGCTGCATTTAATGGGCATACTGAAGTAGCTGCGCTTCTTTTAGAAAAAGGCGCCGAGGTAAATGGTCAACATAGTTCTGGCGCTACTGCTCTTGTCTGTGCTGCATTTAATGGGCATACTGAAGTAGCTGCGCTTCTTTTAGAAAAAGGCGCTGATCTAAATGCTATAGCTCGTCCTCTCAAAACTACTGCTCTTATGGAAGCTGCACGTCGTGGACATACTGAAGTAGCTGCGCTTCTTTTGGAAAAGGGCGCTGATGTGGATGCTAAAGATAATTATGGCAGGACTGCTTTTATGTATGCTTTATTTGAATGGCATAACAAAGTGGCTGAGCTTCTTTTAGAAAGAGGCGTTGATGTAAATGATGTAGATTGTGATGGTCAGACCACTCTTATGAACGCTGCATTTTTAGGGTATAATTCAGTAGTGGAGTTTCTTTTAGAAAAGGGCGCTGATGTAAATGCTGAAGATCGTCATGGCAGGACTGCTCTTGTGTATGCTATATATAAAATCGATATTAAGACGATTCGCCTTCTGCTGGATCAAGGCGCTAATGTTACTGATAGAATCGCCGTGACCTCCTTTGAACTTTTCAATCATAAAAACGCAATAGAAAGGCTTTCCGAATTAAAATTAAGCAATATACACAATCCGCCAGAGGACTTACCTAAAGCAGTGAGAGTAATTGCTTTAATTATTGCTTATGGGAGCCATCTTAACTTTAAGAACATCATAAAGAATGGTGAATTGATATGGTATGAGCGCCAGGCCGCGTACTATTGCGAACAATTGCACGAAGAGCTATATAAACGATAATGAGATAGAAAAAAGAGATCAATCCAAAGCTCACCAGAAATAATAGACCAATTAAAATAGATAATGAAGCGTGAGGGATATAGAGAACTATCCTGATTCTTATAGCTATGAAAGGGCTAGAAGGCTTGGGTGCAGCGCATCTGGGATAAAGCATGCTAAAAAACGCATTGGGGTTGCATATAAAAAAACTCTAAATCATCCCAAAGCGGATCTTAAAAGAAGATCTATGTTTTGTCAAAAAATTGATGAGCTAAAAAAGGAAAATAGGAAGTTGGTGTATATTGATGAAAGTGGTTTTACGCATAATAACAATCTTCATTTTTAAATGATCCAAATGAATTTATCGGATCTCGCTTTGTTGCTACCCACAAGGTAGAACTAATGTAATAGGCGCTTTAATTGAAAGAGCTATGATTGCAATATGCTTGTAAATCTACCTATTATCCGTCTTTCTACCAAGCGCGGCTTCAAGCTCTTCTAACTCTAATTGTAATTTAGAGATTTGGACCGATAGAGATTGACTTGTTGCTAACGATATATTTGATAAAGCCAGCTTTTTCTGACAGGCTTTAATTAGGCCTTTTATACTATCTGCTTTAGAGAATTCCGCATTCCTGCTTAGAGTTTTTGATAAGTAAAATATTTGATAAATCACGTCCAAATCATCTCCCTGCCTAAGATTTAATATCTCAATGAGCTTGCTTTTGAATTGGTCAAAACTGATATTTTGGTCATATAATTCTAGTAGCAAATTTGCGATATTATTATAAGAGTCGGCTTTAAGACGAGGCAACATCTCCTTTGAGCTCTGAATTATCTCGAGCATAGTTTTTGCTTTTATTGAAGAAGTCTCTATATATTGACCTAAAGCTTGATCTGCATAATATTGTTTTTCTTCTGGTCGCTTTGAAATAGAAACAAGCTTAGTATAGAATTTTGTTATACGCTTGCGGCTATCAACAAGAAATATAATATCATCTTTTGGAGTTTTGAGTTCTTGAATATTATTATTTGGCTGATAGTTGAGTATGTATGGATTTTCATCTTCTTGCGCTTTTTTGTATATTTCTATGGTTTTCTTGATAATTTCTATCGCCTGATCTTTATCACCTTCCTTGATTAATTCAACTACTTTATCCGAATTGATTATAGCAATTCCATTAGTAACACTCAAGAACGCTTCAAAAAGGTTTGATTTTTTTGCTAAATCTCGCGAAATTAGGAAATATTTTTCCGCCTTTTTCCCTTCGCGCTCATATATATAACTTCTACCGATAAAATACATAGTAATACTATAAAGCTCTGGTAAGCTAGAAATTATATCTAACTCTGCATGAATTTCATCACTACTTAGCTTATCAAAATCAATTCTGATTTTGCTTCTCGTATTTACATAATTTTCTGCCAAAAATTTGGTAAAATTAAGGATCTTTTGAGCTTTTTTGGTATTATGCTCCTTAAACAAAGCAAAAGCAGCGGTGCAGTTGAGATTATATATTGCATGTATGATCCCGGTAGCGTTAAATTCTTTGCTAATAGTGTTTTTATTATACTCATCTAACTCAGAAATCTTGGCAATCAAAGGATCAAAACTTTTAATAATTGAATAATTTTTCTCCGCAAATTCTTTGGTTAAATTACTCGTACTAAAACCCTCGTAATAAATTGATATTGGTTTATAGATATCCTCTTCTTGCTTTGCAATGGTATAAGTTTTATTTGCTGCTTGCAGATTGATAAATAGGAGCGTAGCTCCTATCGCAAAGAAAATAACTACAATAGCAATAATATTGTTGCTTTTGCCAAGATATAGAAGGAAGGAAAAATTCTTGTTATTAGAAGATCTACTGTCTGGGTAATCTATACCTTGAGTAATCGGGCCGCTTGTATCGCCGTATATTCCTTTATATGCACTAAGTATTTTAGCTTCGAGAGTGCTCATGGTCGCAGATTCTGCCTTGAGTAATTTCTTTAATATATCAAGATACAGGAAATAATAATTCTTATAGTCTGTTGTGATTATATAATTAGAATCTTTAGATTTATTTTCTTCTAATGATTCGTCTTGAGGAGATTTTATATTTGCAAGATCGTAGTTTTGGTAAAGTAAAATCAGACTATTTATGTTATGATTCTTATCTATACTTTGGATGCTTACTGGCGGAATATTTATTATGCAAATTTTGGGGTCAATAGATTGCTGCATATTCTCTATCGATGTAAAAATATAGGAGATCTCGAGTGTTGTTTTTATTTGTAGTATTTTAAAATCAGATACTAAGCGTTCTGATAAGGCTCTCATATTCTTGTCAAAATTTGACTCTTCTGGCTGGGCGAGTGCTATTTCTGCTTCCGGTTTTAGATCCTCGCTCCTGTATAAAATAATCCTTATTTCTTCGATTTTATTTTTAACTATCGTCGTAAATTCATGGAGATATTTATAAAACTCATTCTGCATAAGTAAGCTAAGGTAATATTCGCGAACTTTAGAAATTTTATTAGATTTTTCGATAAATTCGATAATACTGCCCCTACTAGTCCCCTCTATTTTACGCCTAATGTTTGAGATATGTGTATGGACAGTACGTAGCTCTATTGATTTCTCTCTAGTAGATAGGAAATTTGCTATTGCTCCAGGTGTTTTGCCGCTAATAATGCATGATATAACATCTAGCTCTCTTTTGGTGAATTTAACTCCGCCTACTTCAAGTAGTGATTCATATCTCTTCCCTTCTTCAAAAATCATATTACCAAAATTATTATATTATTTTGCACAAAATTGACATAGCTTAAAGTAAAGTAATCTATTAATTGCCACTTTGCAATATGTTTATTAGACTTCTTGTATAACTTATAAATTAGCCAGTTAGCCAGGAATTTTTAGGAAAAAACAGCTAAGAGGTAGAACATAGATAAACCACCCTGAGGAGAGGAATCAATTTTTGACGACAAAATCACTGTTTATATATAATAGCTTATGCAATATACTTATTCTAATTATAGAAATTTAGTCTATGTATTTTATACGTAATTATGTTATTAGAGAGTTTTTGACAATATTATAGTAGAAAAAAATACCTTATTTTAAAAGCAGCAATATTGGTAAATGCTTGCTGATATCTAATCATGCGCGGTTTATGCGGGAGTAGAGTCAGAGATACAGAATGACATACTGGCGAGTAGTTGCAAATTTTGTGCATTCTTATAATTTTAATAAAAGGTATATATATGACACAACATAATTCTTGTATAAGATCTATGATCAAATATATAAAATCTTGGATCAAGATAACCAAAATAGAAGATCAAAAAAAAATCTGGCTAAAGCTCTTATGTGTTTTCGGTGAGAATTATATTGAGGAGCTAGATCTAAAATCTCTTCATCCATATGATCGTGATATGATGAGAGTAATATTCAGTTTATGCAGGAAAGTCTATAAGTAGAAGTACTAATATAAACTAGAAGTTTAGGAATAATCTTCTATATACTATATAATATTAGATACTGCAATTTCTTCTTGGGGATTTTTAGTAAATTCTTCAAATATCAACCCGCTAAATAGAGCACATTTACTAATACTTGCCTCAGGCTGATATTTAGCGGTCCCATTTTAGTCTACCCGGAAAGTAAATATCTACCTGAGATACTGTAAGAGCCCAGTTTTGGATGGGCTGAGAACATTTCTCTGATATTTGTGTTATGATGAACTCCTTGATTTATATGCTTTATCTCAATCTTCATTTTTAAATGATCCAAGTGAATTTAGCTGATCTCGCTTTGTTGCTACCATTTAATATAGGCATTGGCTGCTTAGAGCTAAAATTCATTTGTCTAATTTATTCTTACGAATGGTATTACCCATATTTTTTGCTGTTTTTAGATCTTAAGTATCTTCTTGAATACTGGAGCCTAAAAGCACTATCGCATTTCCTTCTGGATCAAAATTTACACCCTCAGAAATTAGGGTATTTGCCGAAGTAAATCCAGCTATAACTAACTCAATCGATTCTTCAAGTTGGTTTTTCTGAGTGGATAAATTTGAGCTATTGCTAATCTAGACTCGGATACTAAGCAATAATGACGTGGACCATTACCGTGTTTTTGCTTTATCCAATTTCCAAGAAAAAAGTAATCATCTCTTAATCTCTCTATATCGTGGGTTCTGATAATTGGTACAATATTTTTTGCTATATCGATTGCGCTATTGTGATTTATACTATCTTGTATTCTTAAGATCCAGTCTTGTTCATCAACACTTGCCTGCCCGCGAAATTTAATAATAGCACCGTCTTGAATAAAATATAGATTTCTCTCTATCACTCCATTAGCCTTAGTTAGTATGATTAAAAAATTATTTACAGAATAGAAATTTGTATCTTTATCAAAGCTATTTAATTCTATTCCAAGTGTTGAATAAAATTCTCTAATTACTTCATGATCCCTAGGTTGAATTACATATATAATTTTCATATCTCTTCTTTAATTGAATTAAGTTTCGAGCTCAGTAAAAAATAGATCTGGCCTTGAGAACATTTACTATACTTGCGTCAGGCTGATATTTAGCGGTCCCATTTTAGTCTACCCGGAAAGTAAATATCTACCTGAGATACTATAAGAGCCCAGTTTTGGATGGGCTGAGAACATTTCTCTGATATTTGTGTTATGATGAACTCCTTGATTTATATGCTTTATCTCAATCTTCATTTTTAAATGATCCAAGTGAATTTAGCTGATCTCGCTTTGTTGCTACCGATTAATATAGGCATGGGCTGCTTAGAGCTAAAATTCATTTGTCTAATTTATTCTTACGAATGGTATTGTAACATATTTCAAGTCCGCAGTCATCTTGTCTGAATTGGGTCATAACATATTTTGAGTCTTGCGCTCTACTGGTCTAAAAAATAGGGGTCATTACGGCAGCTTTAGGAGATTACCGAGACTTCGTATTGTTAAGAATTTTGTATTGCTCTTGAGTCTATATCTGTAAATACATCTTCCCAAGATCCGCTAGTAGCAGCTTTGGTATATTCTGTTACTCTATTTTCAAAGAAATTAGCGTGCTCTACTCCGTTTAATATTTCATCTAACCATGGCAGAGGGTTAGATTCTACCATATAGATTTCGTTCAAACCTAGTTGCTGCAACCTTCTATCTGCAATATATCTTATATATCTTTTTACTTCTCTTGAAGTAAGGCCTTCTATTCCTCCAACTTCAAAAGCAAGCTCTATAAAAGCATCTTCAAAATGAACTATAGTAGCGCAGGCTTTATATAATCTTCCTCTTACTTCTTCGCACCAAACTTCTGGGTTTTCGTGGCAAAAAGTTTTGAATAATTTAATAATAGAGTTTGTGTGTAAAGTTTCGTCTCTTACTGACCATGTTACTATTTGCCCCATACCTTTCATTTTGTTAAATCTTTGGAAATTCAGTAATATTGCAAAAGATGCAAATAATTGCAGACCTTCTGTAAAAGCTCCAAATACCGCTAAAGTTGTTGCTATATCTTCTTTAGTATCAACGCCAAATTTATTCATATAGTCGTATTTATCCTTCATTTCTTTATATTTCAAGAAGGCTTGATATTCTACTTCTGGCAGTCCTATTGTATCTAAAAGATGAGAGTAGGCTGCGATATGTACAGTTTCTATATTAGAAAAAGCAGATAGCATCATTTGTATTTCGGTAGGCTGAAACACTCTGGAATAATGCTTCATATAGCAATTATTTACCTCTATATCTGCCTGAGTAAAAAATCTAAAAATTTGGGTAAGTAGATGTTTTTCTCCGGGGCTAAGATTATACTTCCAGTCCCTTACATCATCTGCTAAAGGAACTTCTTCTGGTAGCCAATGAATTTTTTGCTGCGTGTGCCAAGCTTCATAAGCCCAAGGGTAAGAAAATGGTTTATAAATTCTTGCTGCGTTAAGTAATGACATATTAATACTCCATTTTAGTTATAAAATTTTATCTTGGTCGGTAGTAACACTACTGACATGCAAGACATTCTTCGTATTTTTCATCTTTTCCGTTTAATATCTCCGTTTTTACAGAAACTTCTTTAGGATCATGAGAAACCTTATCTGCTCTTTGGATTGATGTGGATCTGCAATAATAAAGGCTTTTAATACCTTTTTTCCAAGCGCTGAAATGTACATCATGTAGATATTGTTTACTCACGTTACCAGGTAAAAAAACATTTATGCTTTGAGCCTGAGATATAAAAGGGGTTCTATCTGCTGCTAAATCTACAATCCATCTTTGATCTAATTCGTAAGCAGTTTTAAAGACATCTTTTTCTTCTTGGGTTAAAAATGCAAGATGCTGTACAGACCCTTCGTGGGTGGAAATAGAAGACCATACTTGTTCAGTATTAAACTCTTTAGATTCTAGCAATCTTTCTAGATGTTTATTTCGCACAGTAAAAGAGCCAGTCAAAGTTTTTTGTGTAAAACTATTAGCTGCATATGGCTCTATTCCAGGCGACGAATTGCCCGCAATAACAGAAATAGATGCAGTAGGAGCTATTGCTGTTTTGTAAGAAAAGCGCTCGTCTATCCCGCATTCTGCGGCATCAGGGCAGGGACCTCTTTCCTTAGATAAAATTACAGATGCTCTATTTGTCTCTAGATCTATATGCTCGAATATTTGTTTGTTCCATACTTTAGACATAACAGATTCTATGGCAACATTCTTAGATTGTAAAAAGGAATGAAATCCCATAACTCCAAGACCTATACTTCTTTCTCTGTAGGCAGAATAGGATGCTCTCTTCATAGTTTCTGGTGCCGTGTCGATAAAATCTTGCAGTACGTTATCTAAAAATCTCATCACATCTGGAATAAAATCTGCGCTATCTTTCCAGGATTCATAATATTCTAGATTCAAAGAAGAAAGGCAGCATACTGCCGTTCTCTCATTTCCTAAATGATCAACCCCTGTAGGTAGGGTAATTTCGCTGCATAAATTAGAGGTTTTGACCTTGAGTCCTAATTTTTTATGATGTTCCGGGGATGCCTTATTTACTGTATCTGTAAAAAGTATATAGGGTTCTCCAGTTTCAATACGAGTAGTAAGTAGCTTGATCCATAAATCTCTTGCTCTTACTGTAGCCATTACTTTTCCATCTTTAGGGCTTTTTAAGTCCCACTGACCGCCCGCCTCAACTGCGCGCATAAAACTATCAGTTACGGAAACGCCGTGATGAATATTGAGAGCTTTTCTATGAGGATCTCCTCCTGTAGGCTTTCTAAGATCTATAAATTCCTCTATTTCTGGATGATCTATAGGTAAATAAACAGCAGAACTACCTCTTCTAAGCGAGCCTTGGGAAATAGCAAGAGTCATAGAATCTTGTACTTTAATAAAAGGTACAATTCCAGAAGTTTTACCGTTATCTCTTACCTTTTCGTTTATAGATCTAACATTACCCCAATAGCTTCCTATCCCGCCTCCTCTTGCTGCGAGCCAAACGTTTTCGGTCCATAAATTTACTATACCTTCTAAACTATCGTTAGTTTCGTTTAGAAAGCAGGAAATTGGCATTCCTCTATCCGTTCCTCCGTTGCTAAGTATAGGAGTAGCAGGCATAAACCATAGATTACTTATGTAATCATATAACCTTTCGGCATGCGCTTGATTGCTAGCGTAATAGCATGCTACCCTTGCGAATAGATCTTGAAAATCTTCTCCTTCAAACAAGTATCTATCTTTTAATACCGCTTTTCCAAACGAAGTAAGCAGAGCGTTTCTTGATTTATCTGTTTTGATGCTAAATTTGCTATCTTTGAGCGCCATATTATTTTCATTATTTATT
>JANRMA010000153.1:0-4771 GCA_033762035.1 Rickettsiaceae bacterium | reverse complement strand
AGATAGCTCAGTTATGTTGTCAAGCGGAGGATCATTTCTAAAACAATCTATACCGTTATTTACTAGCTGAGTAATTTTACTTAATATCTCTTTAGTACTCCTATCTCCTAATAACCGTTTGTTTGAAACTCTAATCTGTTTTTCAATTTCTTCTCTATACTTAGCTGCTTTAACTTTATCATGTACAATAATTCCTAAATCTCTAATCTTTGCAATTAGATACGCGTACGTTTCTTCTGTTTCTTGGAAAACAAATTCTCCTCCATTAGAGCTCCTGTGGAAGAAGACCCAAAAATGTTGATTTGGGATTTTTATATCTTAACAGTCTGAAATTTTGTTTTTCTATTGACTATAGGTGTGTTTAATTGCGATAATAATTGCAGGTTCTAAGAACTGATAATCAGCTATTTTACATTGTGAATATTTTTTCATATGAGACATAGGGTCATGCGTTTGTCTCATGTTTGGTGTTCTTACCTAGTTTTTCTTCTAAAAATCTTACAATTTTTCTAAATCCACAATGCTATTATCTTTGGTAAAATTATAACGACCAGTAAATGATAGATGCTCCCAAGCTACTGGAGAAATTCTAATAAAATTATCAATTACAGATTTTGGGACGCCTGTTGTAATTAATCTTTCATAGATGATATTTAATATTGTGGCATTGTAAGAAATGATCTTATTGGCTAATAATCTCACTGCATGAGCACTCACATTATTATCAATTATTCTTTTGCCTTTGAAAATTCCATGATAAATCTGACGTATTGCACCTTGTAAATAATGATAGCTTTCAGTTCTGTTTCTTGCTGATTTGATAGCTTGCCTTAGTTTGATATCGTCAATAAGATTGAGAATGTGGGCACTTTTAAAGATCTTGTTATATTCATAAAGTGCTGCATTAAGTCTTGCATATCGAGCATGGGTTGATAGTTTTCTCATCAGAATGTCCTGAGTATTTTCTTGTAACAGTAATGATAATAAAACTCTAATAATCCAGTTTTGATTTGCTTTAATTAGGTTTTTATTGATTTTTGCTTTTGGTGTTATGACGCCACCGTAACAACTTGGATCTCTTGCAGAATATATATCTTCTGCTGCTTTAATATTTTTGATGCTTGGTAAATAGCCTACATCAATTGAATCAAGTCCTATAAAATTAATAGGATTAAGAGAATGATTATCTCCAGTTACGAAGTTAATCTCAATATCTGATTTGTTACCAAGAATTAAATCATATAACTTATGACCCTCATACTCATTTAAACCTATAGTTTTAGCATTGACTACTGCATGATTAGATAGAAGGGAAAGTATTGAAATGCCAGTACCTTTACCAGCGTATTTAATGGAAAATCTAGATTGCAAAGTGGTATTAGTGGATCTATGTTTTTTACCATCAGCATCTGCTAAGGTTTGACCATCTAAAAGATCCCAGGCTTTAAATATTGCAAGTTTATTGAGATAATTAGAGCAGATATCATTAGTATTTGCAAGCGTCTCAAATCTAATAAAATCAGTTCTAGTTGAGCGTAATAAATTAAAATTTAAATCAGAGATCTCTGACATATATCCCATACTGATACCAAAGGCTTCTGATAGAAGACAAGCTCTAAGAGCTGTGAGATCTGGTTTTTGGCGCTTGATGTATTTAGGCTTAATATGGTTAAATCCGTCCCATAAATTCATCTTATCGCCAATAAATTTGAGCAAATCAGAGATTTCTATTTTAGGTAAATTGGCAAAGAACCCATCAGATATTGGCTCTCTTGGCTCATAAATTAAATCCCAAGATTTGGTGCCATCTTCGTTATTGATAATCTTGATATGTTTATTAGCACCAGAATCAATGTTAGCGTTTGTTTTGAGTAATGCTTTATCTAATTCATCTAATGCCTCATCAAGCCTTTGATCACAGTAATTACGGATTTTATAGTAACCAAATTTCTCAGCAGTCTCTAGCGACTTCTCGATATTTTCTTCTGGAATCAAATCAAGGTCGAAATCTTTATAAGAGATGCTGTCATTACAGCAAAGTCTACCATTATCAATATGATAAAACATTTTTTCATATACATAGAATTCTAGGCGATACGGATCAAAATAATCAGGATGATCAGTGTTTTTAAGATATTCAATAATAGATTTTTCTTTAATAAAAGAGGTGTTACTGGAAATTTTTAATGATCCAGGATTTTTATTGCTTAGGTAATGATTTTTAAGTAATTGCATTAGGCTCGGTAAATTACTTTTATGATTCATCAAAATGAAATCAACATGAAGCATGATGGGACGTAAATATCTTGCAAGAGCAGAAGATGAATCCTGATAATATTGCCACTTGGCCTTTGTTTTATCAAATATTTTACCTTCAATAAAACTAGCCATTGAGGTGAATTGATCCTTTGGTAATATTTGATATGCTTCTTTAGTTAGTTGAGGATAATTTAAATTTTGTTTATTCTCCTCTTCAGGAAACCAATGAAGAAACTTGGCAAGCTTGGGAAATTCTAGCACTAAGCTAGCGCTATATTTTAAACATTCATCCTCAGCATATGCTTTAGCCTTTTCCAATAGTAAATTAACATGATGCCTAAATGTGATGATAAGATTATCCATAAATTGTTGGTAGCGATGATGAATAAAGCATAAGACATATAGATATTGCTGAGGTTTAATAAGTTTCTTCAGGCGAGAAGTTGAATAATTGTGAGTCAAATCAGCATAATAACCGATACTATTTTTTGAAATATTTAGAGTTGGTAAAAATAACTTAGCAAACTCATAAAGAGGCTTTATTTTTTGAACCTTTTTGATCTCAAGTCTAACAGCAGTATATTTAAAGTCTTTTTGATCATATCGAATGTTGCTTAATTCCATGATAATATCATCATGATCTTCATGTTCACCTTCTGATTCATTTTCTTTGTTAGCATTAGTTTGAGTATTATCTTGAGAATCTTGCCCCTCATCAATATCGCTATGATGTCTATCGATGATTTTACTTAATTGTTTTTGAATATCTTCAGGGATGGATAGTATAAGATTATTAAGTTTTGCTTCATGCTCACTTAATACTTTACTAAAAATATCCTGTAACACCCGGTATGAAGGAATAACAACTTTTATCTGTTCGAAATATTTAAATAACTCTAAGGTTGCAACTTCTGGCTTTGGATAATATGTAATCAATTCACGAAGATGGGTCTCGATTGGTGGAGAGAGACTCGGAAACCAATCCCGATAATCATATAAGTTTAAAATAATAGCTTGTTGAGATTTTATTATCGTTCTATAAGGCTTATTATTAATATTTTTAAGAGGCAAATCGAAGTAAAGCTTTGCCACATATAAAACCTCTTTTGGAATATCTTCTAGACTAACATCATAAAATTGCTGTGTAGCTCTGAAATATCCTAACTGAATAATAAAATATATTTTTAATTTTATGGTTTTATATTTAGTTAATAATAAATGGTCATCTGCTGACAAACTGAAAAATATCTCCATCTCTTGATCAGTAAAATTTGGTATATTGTATAATTCATTAATTTTATTCTCTGGAAGTAGATGAATTCTATTTTTTATTTTCACTATTCGAAGTCCATTTTAACGGTGGTTTTTATTAACGAAAACTTTTAGCCCCAAAAGATAGATAAATCTAGAAAATAGAGTAAAGTTTTGTTATACATTTATTCAAAATACAATTAAGCTAAAAATCATAATTAATGTGTACTAAAGATAAATATGAAATATGGTTATGCGAGGATCTCAACTAAAGATCAAGTTTTAAATTTACAAATTGATGCTTTGCAAGCTGCAGGTTGTCATAAAATATTTTATGAAGTGGCCAAAGGAGCAAGAGCAGATAGACCAGAATGGGTAAAGTTGCTTGAGGAAATTCAAAGGGGCGATACTTTAATAGTATGGAAACTTGATCGAATGGGTAGATCTTTGCACCACTTAATTAAAGTAGTGAATGATTTAATCGAAAAAGGTGTTGATATTATTAGCCTACAAGATCCTTTAAATACTACTACTGCCCAAGGAAGGTTAATATTTAATATGTTCGCCTCGCTCGCTGAATTTGAAAAAGATTTAATACGTGAACGAACAATGGCAGGCCTTAGATCTGCTAGAGTAAGAGGAAGAATGGGTGGCAGACCTAAGGGTTTATCAGAAAAAGCTAAGAAAACTGCTTGTACAGCTGAAGCTCTGTATTTACAAAATGAACTAAAAACTGATGATATAGCTGAGCAACTAGGGATTTCTAAAACAACATTATATAAATATTTGAGGGCAAGAAACGTGCAAATTGGGACTCCACAACAATTCTAAAATCCAAATCAACATTTTTGGGTCTTCTTCCACAGGGGCCTTTAAGCTGTCCATTATTTTAGTCAGGCAAAACAAATAAGCTTCATCCACTAACTGTATAAAAGTGGGATAACTCAGCTTAGTATTACTCTCTTTGAAATAAGATAAAACTCGATTAAACACGGCAAGAAATAGTTCTTCTACAACCTCTAGTAGTAACACAGAATTAGTATTGTGCTCCAGGGTGGAGAGACACAGTAATCCAGCCTTATTAGATATAATATCATATAAGGACGCTAAAGGGCGTAGTATTAAGTTATTTCAAAGAAAGCTATATAGCGCCCTTAAAATTAGTATTGCCGAGCTTTTTCCTTTCCAGGAATCTAGGACAGATGTTAAACTCTACTTTCTAATCATACAATCCTGCAATCATGGTATTTTTCTATTTATG
>JANRMA010000152.1:0-11538 GCA_033762035.1 Rickettsiaceae bacterium | reverse complement strand
GGGCTTTTCAATGGGAGCCTGTAAATATTAACGAAGAAGATTTGCCGCAGGATCCAGAGGATTCATCTAAAAGGTCAAAAATTATTATGACAGATGCTGATATGGCAATGATAAAAGATGAAAAATATAGGCAAATTTCAGAAAAATTTTATAAAGAGCCAAAATATTTTGAGGAGATTTTTGCAAAAGCATGGTTCAAATTAACTCATAGAGATATGGGGCCAAAAACTCGTTATATAGGGCCGGATGCGCCTAGTCAAGATTTAATATGGCAAGACCCCACTCCTTCTGGCCCTACTAATTATGACTTAGAATTAGCAAAAACCAAAATATTACATAGCAGAATTAGTATTTCTGATATGGTAGTAATTGCATGGGATAGTGCTCGCACTTTCCGAAATACTGACTTTAGAGGAGGAGCTAACGGTGCGCGCATCAGGCTTGCGCCTCTTAAAAACTGGAAAGCTAACGAACCTACAAGACTTGCAAGAATATTAAAAGAAATAGAAAAAATTGCCCAAGATATAGGCGCATCTATTGCCGATATAATTGTGCTTGCTGGTAATGTAGCAATCGAGGAAGCTGCAAAAAAAGCAGGATTTAACGTAGCCTTGCCATTTACCAAGGGAAGAGGAGATGCCTCCAGCGACATGACAGATCCTGAATCTTTTATGCACTTAGAGCCATTATATGATGGATTTAGAAACTTCCTAAAGGAAGACTATTCAGCCTCCCCAGAAGAGCTATTAGTAGATAGGGCCCATTTACTAGGATTAAGTGCTCATGAAATGACAGTGCTTGTAGGAGGAATGAGAGTACTTGATGCTAATTTCGAATATTCTAAGTGCGGAGTATTTACTGATAATCCCGGCGTACTGACTAATGATTTTTTTGTAAATATTCTAAATATGGATTATAGTTGGCATTTAGTTAGCAGTAATATGTTTGAGATACGAGAGCGAAAAAGCCAGAAAGTAAAATGGACAGCAACAAGTGCAGACTTAATTTTTGGATCTAACTCTGTTTTAAGGTCATATGTAGAATTTTATGCGCAAGATGATAATAAAGAAAAATTTGTACATGATTTTGTATCAGCTTGGACTAAAGTAATGAATGCAGATATGTTTACGCAAATATCTTGATTAGCACAGCACAGATTATATCATTCGTAAGAATAAATTATACCAATCTTAATTTTTAAATGATCCAAATGAATTTATCGGATCTTGCTTTGTTGCTACCCATTAATATCGGCATACTTGGGGCTTCGACCTAAAATTGATTAGTATAATTTATTCTTGCGATTTGGTATGATACTAGGGTTTAATTGTTCCAAATACTAATTCTTTATTGTTCTTGTAGTATTAGCGCAATATTGCAACTACTGTGCTTTCAGAATTTTATTAACTGCTTGCTTTTCTAGATCTCCTATTTCTGAAATCAGAGAAGTAGCCCCAGAAAAAGATCTTTGAGATTCCATAGCCTGGGTAATAATTCTAGACGGATTTACATTAGAAGATCTTAAAGCCCCGCTTATAACATAATAATTTTCCAAAGGCGTTTCTGCGCCAGTAGCAATGTATAAACTATCTCCTTCTTTTACGAGTGCATTTCTATTTTCAAGGTAAAACACTCCTACCTGCCCTACTTGCGCGTCATCTGCCATTACTATTCCATTAGAAAGAACTTCTATTCTAGATGCTTCTTGAGGTAGTTCTATTACATCTTCATCTATTGATAAAAGAGGATATCCATTCATACTCACTATAAGACCATCCTGATTTTTTGTAAAACTAGAAGATAAAGTCAGCCTTTTGCCTTTGGGAGTAAGAAGTTTTAAATATTGCCTATTTTCTGCAACCGATAAATCTAAAGGTAATCCTGTTTTTTTGAGTGGCCCTAACTCGCCAGTTTTATATATTCCCTTTACTTCAACAAAATTAGTTTGGGGGTATGTAGCCATTCCAGCTCCAGTTGCATTAAATAATGCAGCATCTTCTTCGTACCCGATAGTATTTAGATTAGCAGCATTATTAGCAACAATTTCCATATTATATTTTTTAGCTATTTGATTAGCTATAGAAATATAGAATGCGTTATTTGCAGAAGTTGTAGATGACGCAAAAAGTACACTAAATAACACAATTATTTTTCTCATAGGCTTTTATTGAAAATATTCTTGTTAAAATAGAAGTCTTAACATAATATCAAGACCTTAAGGCAATTTCTATAAATTTCAAAAAAATTATGCCCAGTATAATATAAACAAACATAAAGAGTGGTAAATATGGCTAAAGAGCAATCAGAAGAGACGAAAGATAAAACAGAAGTCCAAGAGGTAGATCCAAATAATCCTCAGGTAGCTGAAAATGCGTCAGTAAAAGGTAAAAGGTTCTTGCTTGTGGCTATTCCTATTGTAATAGCCTTAATTGCCGGAGTATCTTATGGGTTATATATATTATATTCCAAGCCCGCAGTAGCCCCGGTTGCAACAAAAGAAGAGCTTCGCAAAGGATCAGCTTATTATTATGTAGATGTGAATAATATTATAGTAACAATCTCCTCGGGCGATGTTGGCGGTAAAAAAAATTACCTAAAAATCTCATTGTCTATTCAAAGTCAAACAGCTGAGTCTTCTAAGGAAATAACAGCAAAATTGCCTATAATTACCGATAGTTTTCAAACTTTTTTAAGAGAATTGAGGCGTGCCGACCTTTCTGGTTCTGCTGGAGTAATTATGCTAAAAACACAATTATTAAAAAGGGTCAATGCTATTATCGCACCGCAAGAAGCATTAGATATTTTATTTAAGGAAATAATTTTGAGTTAAAAATATGGAAACAAATCCTGAAAACGTAGAGCAGCAAAAAAAAAGCACTGGACTTAAGGCTTTATTAGATAAATCTCTTGAGTCATACGAAAAATTGCCAATGCTTGAAATAGTATTTGAAAAATTAGTAAGACTTCTGACTACCGCTCTTAGAAATCTTACTTCGGAAAATGTGGATATTACGATTAAAGAAATCTCTTCTGAGAGATTTTCGGTATATTATAAGAAAATTACGCCGCCTTGCTCGATTATTGTATTTAAGGTGATAGAATGGGATAATCTGGGATTAATTATTTTGGATAATCCTATAGTATATTCTTTGCTAGATTTGTTATTTGGAGGCAAAAAAAAGGATATATTTAATAAACCAGACAATAAAGGCTATACTTATATTGAGCAAGCTCTTATAAAGCAAATAGGAGAGGTAGTTTTATCCGAGCTCAGCGCTGCTTTTGATTCTATAAGCCCGGCTACATGCGTCTTTGAAAGACTAGAGACTAATCCGACATTTGCTGCTATATCAAGGCCAGGAGACGGGGTTATGTTACTTAAGCTAAATCTTGACGTGGGAGGTAAAGGCGGAATGCTTGATTTTGTTATTCCATATAGTACGCTTGAGCCTATAAAACCTTTGTTGCAACAAGTATTTATGGGGGAAAAATTCGGATCAGATGCTACTTGGGAAGATGCTTTAATAGAAAAAGTATATACTATAGAATTTCCAATAGAAGCTGTTATTATTGACCGTAATATTAAAATAAGTAGTTTAGCTAATCTGAAGGTAGGAGATACAATAACAACTTCCTGCAAAGAAAAGGAGGATATAATACTTAGGTCTGGAGGTATTCCTATTTTTATGGGTCAAATAGGTAAATTTGAAGAGAAAGTAGCGATTAACATAACTAAAAAATGTGACACTGCTCAAAAAATATGATGGGACTAGACATACTTTTATTAATCTTATTATCTATTGTAATAGTTTATAGTATTATACTAAATAAGAGAATACTTGAAATAGAAAAATATAGAATGGATATGAGAAAACTGCTAAGAGAATTTGACGACTCCATTATTAAGTCTGCTAATAGTCTTGCCGACATAAAGACTATTACTGGTAGCTCTGAAGCAAAAATCAAATATACTTTGGATGCTACTTCTAAAATAACTAAAGAATTAGATTATCTAGTAGCAAGAGCAGATAAATTATCAGATGAATTAGAGATGATAATAGTATCTGGAAATAGACTTTTTGCTCGTATCTCGGAATCTATATCGGATTTCAACAAAGCCCAAGCCTCTTTGCAGGATAACAAAACTTTAGATAGAGATACTATAGTCAATGACCCTACTGAATCATATTACATACAGCCCGAGCAAAATATCCATCATAAAAAAGTAGGATAAGTATGAGGTTTAATATTTTTTCGTCTTTACTTACATCTATTATATTTCTTGGATTTATCAAAATAACTCATTTGCTTGATAAGGTAGTTTATCAGAGTCATATAACTAAGAATTATGCGTCTGCCTTAGTCTCTATTCAAGATTCATATGCATCATCCGAAACGCACGCAAATACTAGCGAAGCTAAAACTGATACACCGGAGCCGGCAGGAGAGGGATCAAAGGAGGCTCAGCCTGAACAAGATAAATCTCATACTTACGGTACTAGTTTTCTTAATAAAGGCTATACGGAAGAAGAAATAAAAGTATTAATGGAATTATCTACAAGAAGAGATGCGCTGGATAAATTCCAAAAAGAACTTAATACAAAAGAAACCTTGTTAAAGACTACTGCTGATAAAATAGAGGCAAAAACTAAAGAATTAAGCGCTCTAGAGGAGAAGATAAATAATCTTATGTCTCAGTTACAGGAAAAGAGTAATATGAGAATTAAGAGTTTAGCTAAAATTTATGAAAATATGAAACCCATCGAAGCAGCGACTATATTTGATACATTAGAAATGCCTTTGTTACTTGAATTAATTAGAAATATGAAAGAACAAAAAGTAGCCTCAATTATAGCTCAGATGAATCCGCAGAAAGCTAAAGAAGTTTCTTTAGAATTTGCAAAAATTTCTGACAGTATAGGGGATATTAAGTTCAAATGATATTGCATCGCAAGGAAAATACATATGCTCCTGATTCAAATCTTTCATTTGTTTCCTTATATTTGTTTATTTTGATTTTTTTTGTTATTTTGTCTAGGTTCGCAAAATTAGAATTCCCAGACTCAGCTGTGCAAAAAATTGTATCTCCCTTGCAAGAGCATTACAAAGATAGAGTTCTACCTAAATATGATGAGCTAAAATTTCTTGATAGAGTAGAAATAAATTATACTGGAATATTATTTAATAAAGATGCATTATATCCTGCATTGATAGAAACAATTCATTCTGCTATAGCATATTTAAAATCCAATAGAGATATTTCTCATTTTTCGGTAGCTCTTACAAATGAAAATAAAGGTTTTAATGCGATGGATGTAGCTTTATTATTGCGGGCCATAGATAATAAATTTGATGCCAAAATAGATATTGAATATTTGCAAATGGCCCCCCAGAAGCCAATTTTTCTAAAAATTTATTTAGAAAATTTTATACATGGTGAGTAAGTAATGAGAGTTTAATATGAGAAAAATTTTAATATCAACTATGATAGGAAACGGATTAGAATGGTACGATTATGCACTTTATGCGCAATTTTCTCATATAATAGGTATTCATTTTTTTCCTGAAAGCGACCTGGCTGACATACTAACATTTGCTGTCTTTGCCGCAGGTTTTATAGTTAGGCCTTTGGGGGCTGTATTTTTTGGCGCATTAGGCGACATTTTTGGTAGAAGATATGCTCTAGCTGTAGGTATGATTTCAATGGCGATTCCTACGGCAGCTATAGGTTTTCTGCCATCTTACCAAGTAATTGGTGTATTTGCGCCTATTCTACTTACTTTAATGAGGCTAATTCAAGGCTTTTCCTTAGGCGGAGAATTTAGCGGCTGTATTTCTTATGTAGTAGAAAGTTCAGATATAAAAAAACGAGGCCTTTATGGTAGCACAACTTTTTTAAGTATGTGTCTTGGGATGTTGTTTGGAGGACTAACAGCGGAATTGTGCAAGCAGGTTATGGATCATGAATTTTTAGTATCTTTTGGATGGAGAATCCCTTTTTTCTTTGGTTTATTTATAGGGTTGATTGGATATTATATAAGAACCAAATTACAGGAAAGTCCTCTTTACGAAGAAGCTAAAGCAAATGGCAATATATCTAGAACTCCAGTAATGGATTTAGCCCGCTATAACAGCAAAAGATTAATTATAGCTATTGGTCTTTATTTAAGTGTTACTGTGCCATTTTATATAAATACTGTTTATCTTTCTACTCATATAAAATATGTAGGTTTTGATGATAGCTTAGCAAGCAAAGCAAATATTGCGATTCTTATATCAATGTCTTGCGCGCTTGTAGTATCGGCATGGATTTCAGATAAAATTGGTAGAAAGCCGGTTATGACATTCGCATGCTTTGTTTATTTAGTGTTAGCATACCCCTTATTTGCTTTAATTAGCCCAAATTCATCGCAAGCACTAGTAATTTTGACTAGCGCTATAATGGGAGGTATGAATGGAATATTTATGGGCCCAATTCCTACGGTGTTAGTAGAGCTTTTCCCAACAAATATTAGATTTACCGGAGTTGCTTTATCTTATAATTTAACTGCTGCAATTTTTGGCGGCACAACTCCAATGATACTTATGATATTAATCGCTAAATTTTCTAGCGTAATGATAGTGCCATATTATTTAACAATTTTTATTTGTATTACTTTAGTGAGCTTGATATATTACAAGGAAACATATAAGAATATCCTCAATGAAAAATTTAGAGAAGCATGACGGCTTCGCTTTACCAGAAGGCTCAGAAAATAAAGTTTTAATGCATTCTTGCTGCGCGCCTTGTGCAGGCGCATTAATGCAAAAAATCAAGGAAGCAGGAATAGATCTGACTATCTTTTTTTATAATCCTAATATTCATCCGAAGAAAGAGTATGAAATCAGAAAGAATGAAAATATTAGATATGCAGAAAAAATGAATATAGCTTTTGTTGATGCTGACTATGATGTACAAAATTGGTTTGCAAGAAGTAAAGGAATGGAATATCAGCCGGAGAGAGGCATTAGATGCACAGCCTGTTTTGATATGAGGTTCGAAAGAACAGCACTATATGCTCATGAAAATAACTTTAGGGTATTTACTAGTTCGCTTGGTATATCAAGATGGAAAAATATGCAGCAAATTAATGAATGCGGAATAAGAGCTGCACAAAATTACGAAAATCTTGTATATTGGACCTACAACTGGAGGCAAAATGCAGGCTCGGCGAAAATGTATGAGATAGCTAAACAAGAAAATTTCTATAAGCAAGAATATTGCGGATGTATTTATTCTCTAAGGGATACAAATAATTGGAGAAAGCAAAATAATAGAGAAGAGATTGTGATAGGTGAGCAATTTTATCATGAAAAAATTTCCAATTAGCAGAGTGGGGTTAGTAATTACTAATTTTGAGAGTTTTATGTTGAATTAGTTAACCCGCAAAGCTTTATATTAACTATGTGTGATAAAAATGCAGCACTATTATTTTAATCATGACATAAAAACATCAATTTGTAAGGTTGGGTTATAAAAATATTTAGTAATATGGTACAAAGTAAAGTATAGCAGGGCTTGTTTATAGCCTTTCTACTACAGTAATAACATAATTAAGGAGATTACATTTATGAAAAAATTACTTCTTGCAGCTTCGGTTGCAACTTTTTCTACCTCAGCTTTAGCAAGTGAAGGAACTTTCTACATTCGTGGTGATGTTGGAGCTTCTATGCTTCCAAAGCAAACACTTTCAGCTTTAAATGTAAAATTAAAGTCATCTAACCATTTTCTAGGATCAGTAGGTGTTGGTTATTTTGTAATGGACAATATCAGATCTGAACTTGTCCTTGCTAACCATTTTTCTGCAAAGCAAAAATACTCATCAACATCACAAACTGCAAAAGTTTCTCCAACAGCAACATCTCTCTCACTTAAAGCATTGCTCGATGTGTATGATTTTGGTTTTGGTCAAGTTTTCTTAGGTGCTGGTATTGGAGCAAGCCAAGTGGCTGGTAAATTATTAACTACTGGTACAGTTGAGTTGTCTGACAAATGGAAGAAAAAAACAAAGGTTTCTTACATTCTTACAGCTGGTGCTGGATTTGATGTAGGCGATGGTGTTAAACTTGATGTTGCATATTCTTATGTAGACGAAGGTAAATTGTCTAAATTAAAGACAACCACTACTACAAACTATAAATATAGCATGAAATCACATAATCTCACAGGTGGTGTAAGAGTAGAGCTATAATTTATAACGATTCCCTTGGAATCGATATATACCAAATATCTTTCGATATAATGAACAGCATCAAATTTGTTTTGGTGCTGTTTTTTATTTGCGCTCCTTGCAAGTAAATACCTAAATTCTTTAGAAAAAATTTACTTGTATTAAAATAAAATTCTGTTATACTAAATTATTTTTAGGTAATTCTACCAGGGAATGACTCTCTGCCCATTGTCATCCCCTTGAAAGAGGGGATCCAGGAAATGGTGAGACTAGATTCCCACCTTCGTGGGAATGACAGATTTGCCTCTTGTCATCCCCTTGAAAGAGGGGATCCAGGAAATGGTGAGACTAGATTCCCACCTTCGTGGGAATGACAAAGAAGCGTGGGAATGACAGCCCTCCCTCTTGTCATCACCTTGAAAGAGGGGATCCAGGAAATGGTGAGACTAGATTCCCACCTTCGTGGGAATGACAGCCCTCCCTCTTGTCACACCCTCGAAAGAGGGTGTCCAGGAGATATTTATTCTGGATTCCCACCTTCGTGGGAATGACAGCCCTCCCTCTTGTCATCCCCTTGAAAAAGGGGATCCAGGAGATGGTAAGACTAGATTCCCACCTTCGTGGGAATGACAAAGAAGCGTGGGAATGACAGCCCTCCCCACTTGTCATCCCCTTGAAAAAGGGGATCCAGGAAATGGTGAGACTAGATTCCCACCTTCGTGGGAATGACAATGAGATGGAACGAGGGAATGACAAAGAAGTCCAGGAATGACTGGAGAGATTAGATAAGAATATTTAAAATAGAGTAGAAATATGGATATAGATGCAGCAATTTTTATTGGGTTTTTAGTTGTTAATATAATATTAGGCTTAGGCTCTAGCAGAGGCATTAAGAATATTAAAGAATATGCTATAGGAAATAGAGATTTTTCTACCGCAGCCCTGACGGCTACTATAGTTGCAACTTGGGTTTGCGGTGGAATGTTTTTTCAAACTATATCTGAATCTTATAATAATGGTCTATATTATATGTGGGCTGAATTAGGCCATACTATAAATCTTCTAATCATAGGTTATTTTTTTGCTCCAAGACTTAGCGAATTTTTAGGTAAAATATCTATAGCAGAAGCAATGGGTGAATTATACGGAAAGCCTGTAAGGATAATCACCGCTCTAGCCGGCTTTATAGGTGTAAGCGGAGTTATCGCTATACAGCTTAAAATATCTGGACAGTTATTTGAATATTGCTTTCATGTACCCTCTAGCTACGGCGTAATCATTGCAGGAATAATTGTTACATTATATTCTACCTTAGGAGGTATAAAAGCTGTAACTTTTACTGATGTTATTCAGTTTTTTACTTTTGGTACTATAATTCCTACAATTGCATTTTTTGTACTAACATCATTAAATAGTACTGAGCTTGTGACAAATACTTTATCTAATAATAAAGCTTTTGATTATAAAGAAGTATTTGATTTTAGCGAGTCCAAATCTTTTTATTATCTATTTTTATTCCTCTATATGACTACGCCAGCTTTTAATCCAGCTATTTTTCAAAGAATATCTATGGCAAAGAATATAAATCAGGTTAGAAAATCCTTTCTGATCGCTGGTACTACATGTTTATTCCTGACAATAATGTTTTATTGGATCTCTATCTTACTTTTATCTATAAATCCCAATCTTTCAGCAAGTGAAGTTGTTAAACATCTTATATTCGATTCCTCGTATGTTGGTCTAAAGGGCCTGACGCTTGTAGGAATTATGGCAATGGTAATGTCTACAGCGGACAGCTATATAAATTCTAGTTCAGTTTTAATAGTTCATGACTTTTGCAAGCCGCTCGGAATTAATTTAGTAAAAAATGAATTAACTTTCACTCGCCTAGTATCTTTATTCATTGGTGTTTTTTCTATAATATTAGGCTTGCAAGGCGCTAGCTTACTTCAAATAGTAATTATAACCTTTTCTTTCTACATGCCTGTTGTTACAGTACCTTTTATTATGTCTTTGGTTGGTTTTAGAAGTAGCGGCAAGTCTGTATTAATTGGCATGATAGCCGGGTTTGTAACAGTTGTGGTCTGGGAAATATTCTTGAAGAACATTGGTATAGACGGGCTTGTTCCTGGAATGCTAGCCAATTTAGTCTTTTTGGTGGGAAGCCACTATTTATTAGGCCAGCCTGGAGGATGGGTAGGAATCAAAGATTTTGGTCCAGTACTACAAATACGTAAAAACAGAAAAGCTAAAATACAAAATTTTATAAAAGCCTGTAGAAACTTTGATCTATCTCTATTTTTACGTAAGAACAGCCCAAGTAGCGGCCCAGGCTGTGAGCCTATCTATATTTACCTTGGCTTCTTTTGTATGATTTCGGCCTTTTCTACTATGCATACAATCGATACATCAATTCAGTTAGAATATAGTAAACTATTAGGCTTTATACATTTTAGTGTATTATTTATATCAACATTACTTCTTGCCTATCCCCTTTGGCTTGCCAGCTGGCGTAACACAAGCGCCGTATATATTTTGTGGCATAGTGCAATATTTTTTATTCTTATTTGCGCAAGTTTTTTACTAGTTATTATTAGTAAATTTGCTACTCTTCAGTTTATGGCCTTTATGATCAATATAGTAGTTATTGTAGCCCTACTAAGATGGCAACTAGCATTACTAATGCTAGTAGCAGGATCACTACTTACCATGCAATTTGCTAAATATGCCCTAGGGATAAATGCTTTATACCAGCAATATTCGTTTGCTCATTTTGAAACAATATATCTTCTATTAGTATTAAGCGGTATTTTCATGACTTTCTTCAAGCCTAAACAAGACTATCAAGAGCTTACGCAAGAACAGAAAGACCATCTTGCTGGGAGAATTGATGCAAAAGATGCAGAAATAAAAGAAGCCCTCGCACTTAAAGGTGAATTTATTCGTAATGTAAATCATGAATATCACGCTCCTATGACGGGTGTAATTAGCATGGCAGAAACCCTCCGAGATGGGTATGACAAACTGAGCGATACTCAGAAGAGAAACGCAATTGAAGTGATTGTGCAAAGTGCATATAAACTTAAGTCTTACGATGAAAATATAGCTACCTTATCTAGATTAAACAAACCCAATTACAAGCTCCAAAAAGAGAATATTGATTTTAGCGAGCTACTTCTTGAAAGAATAAATACTTGCCGTAGATTATACGAACAAAATACAGAAGATAGGGAATTTATTTTAGACATCCAAGAAGGCATAACAGCAAATCTGGATAAGGCTTATATAACCCAAATGCTTGATAATCTAATAATTAATGCAATTACTT
>JANRMA010000151.1:0-2415 GCA_033762035.1 Rickettsiaceae bacterium | reverse complement strand
CATAAATATTTGAGGCACAGTATTCCAGCCATCGTGCCTATGGTAATCTTTAATTTTGAACTTATTCATCACAAAATCATGTATGTTATATACATCATTAATCTGAATTGTTTCAGTATCAAACCCTATAGCAAAGGTGATAATTTTTAGTACTGATCCAAGCTCATAAACACCGTAGCTTGCGCGATTAAATAATTGTTCTGTACTTGCTGCCCCTGGTAAGTGAGGGTCAAAATCCGGCTTACTAACCATTGCAAGAATTTCTCCTGTCGTTACATCTGCAACAATACAAGAGCCTCCAAGTGCGGAAAATTTAGTTATTACTTTATCTAATTCTTCATTTACTATATTTTGCACTCTATAATCTATAGAAAGTTTAACAGCGCCTTTTTCATCTTTTGATAAAAATTTTTGGTCGAAATATTTTTCTACCCCGGCTATGCCTTTATTATCTCTATCAACATATCCCAAAATATGTCCAGCAGCCCTACCTTGTGTATATAATCTTCTTTGTTCTTCTTCAAAAAACAGTCCGGTTAATCCTAGGGAATGAATTCGCTCCTGATCTTCCGGAGATAAATCTCTTTTTATCCATACAAAAGTTTTGTCGCTAGATAAATCTTTTTCTATTTTAGAGGTATCTATGTCCTTAAGTACAGTTTTTAATTTTTGTGCAGTAAGCTTAGGGTCAATAACTTTTTTAGGATTTGCAAATAAGGAAAGCAAAGTTATATTGGTAGCAAGTACATGGTCGTGCCTATCTAAAATCTCTAACCGATTTTGTTGTACAATATAAGATCTGGTGTTGTCCATCTGCTCTTCTAGAGCTATAATATATAATTTTAATACAATTATCAAATAGGCAACACTAAACAAAAAAGATAAAAATAACAACCTGAAGTATCTTTGAGACCTTGAATTAGACCAAGAAAACATATTTGATGTTAAGTAGTAAATATTTGTATTTTGCATAAATAAATTATTTAATCTCAAATTCTATTTTTTTGAGGCAATTGAAGCATTATGTACAGAAGAGCTAGATTTTTTATATCTCCATTTTTTACCCTTTAACTTAGCGCTTGCCGACATAAAATTGCTCTTAGCTATTAAGCCAACTTCGTTTTTATTATTAACAAGTTGATTGGGCTTTATATTATCAAGATTAAGATACATAGATGCCAAAGTTTGCAATCTTTTTGGGGATTTTAAATAAGTAAGCTCTGCTTTTAAAATATTAAGTTGCTTTTTTTCGTCGCTATATTGTTTGCTCAGTTGTTTATACTCAAAATTTAAATCCTGCACTTCGCTTTTAATTTGAAACATATAGGCTATTACAGATAAGATTAAAATTAATAATAGTAGATTAATATTTTTAATCATACTTGTCAAATATAGCCTATAACGTATATGCGGCGATACATAAATTCTTTCAGCGGAATATTTTTTGAATTTTTTTTCATATTGTAAAGCTAGCTCCTTATTTTGCACAATAACTCACCCTCTCTGCGATTCTTAGTCTTGCAGATCTTGACCTTGGATTATTTAACACCTCATTTCTTGAAGGTTTAATAGTTTTGTTTGTTATAATTTTAAAGGGCTGAGTATATTCTAAATTATTAATTTTATATTTAGAGATTGCTTTTTTTTCGTCGCTATTATTTTTAAAAAATTTCTTTACTATACTATCTTCTAGCTCGTGGAAACTGACTATAGAAACTCTTGCAGAAGGTTTTGTAACTGCTTCTAAATTGCCTAGACTTTCTTCTAAAGCCGCAAGTTCATCGTTTACTGCTATTCTTATCGCCTGGAATGTTTTAGTGGCAGGGTCTATTCGCCCCTTTCTTTTTACAACTGAGCGAATTATATTCGCAAGTTCTAATGTAGTTTCGATTGGAGCTACCTTGCTCTGTTCGATTATTTTTCTTGCCACAGCTCTTGATGCATGCTCTCCGCCATAATTATATATAATATCAGCTAACTCTTTTTCGCTAGATTCATTAATAAAATTATACGCATCATAACCTTTACCGCTCATTCTCATGTCAAGCCTTGCATTACCCTGGAAAGAAAAACCTCTTAAAACATCATCTAACTGCATAGAAGATACTCCTAAATCATATACTACACCATCTACAAGCCCAAAACTAGAAATAGTGTTTTTCAGATTGCGAAAATTAGCATTGATGTAATATAAACGCCCAGGGTAAAATTTTTCTATTTCCTCGGCAAAATGCTGAGTTGATGGATCCTGATCTATAGCAATTACTTTGCACTCAGCTTTTTCGAGTATTGCTTTTGTGTAACCCCCTGCCCCAAAAGTACAATCTACATACAAGCCGCCATTAGTAATATTGAGACCGTCTAATGCTTCATTTATCATTACTGGAGTATGATTTAGATGCTTTATCATATTGC
>JANRMA010000150.1:0-2097 GCA_033762035.1 Rickettsiaceae bacterium | reverse complement strand
CTTGATAAGCTTGCTTTGCAAAGAATTGATACACTGCGGCATCTATCAAACATATCAAAAAACTAACAGCTCCAAATATCTTCATATGCTCAGTAAATAGATATATATAATATGAATTTTCTATATCCATAGATAGCTGAATTAGGAGAGGGAAAATAACAATCATGCAATTAAGATATATTAGATATTCTACGCGGATAGAGCTGTGGGTATTCTTTGAGGCCTCTGAGATCTGAGGGCTATACCATATAATTATTAGTCCGCTAATATATAGGAATTGCAATAAATGTCCGCACCCCCAAAAAAGTAATTCATAGTAATGGCTTTGATCTAGAATATCGGAAGCATAGCCTAATTTATATGCGCTATCTCCAAATGATATACAAATCATAAGACTTAAAATTCCCAGAGGGATAGAAATATGACTACCAGATATAATTGCAAAAATGGCTATAACTACAAAGCAGCTAAAAAATAACCCAAGACCAACTATAAAAAGAAAATTATGTAGCACTGGAACATAGTTATTTAAGAAAGGGGTAGAGCTAGAAACAGCAGGGGAGGCACTAATTAAAAGAATACTAAAGATAATAATATATTGTAAATTTTGTGTAGTGCGGGCAAAAAATCCTACAAAATTAGAGCTCATAATCATCATCATAAAAGAAGTAAGCCAAAATAACACAGTAAGATCTACATGTATGATTAATGAAGTTTTGAAAATAGATTTATTTAGGAAAAATTCGCTTACAAAAGGCGTTCTCAGTAATACAATAAAAATGGAATAAAGCCCCCCTAAAGCAAGAGAGAGTATAGAAATTATTATCCATAATTTTTCTATATTCTTATTAGCCGAAGATTCTATATAATTCATTCTGATAAACGCTCAAGATTAAAAGTAAGCTAAGAATAATAATCCAGGTAATAAATTCAAGCTATTTTTCTCATGGTCTTTTTTGCGGGTCCCAATTAATGAAACTTTTCGGGTATGATTTTTGGAAAATGATGCAATAATCTAGATTTAGCGGGTTAAATACTATTGCCTACCCTTTTGCTCGGGGGCCCTTGATTTGGGAGTTGTAGGACTTGATGGACTATAATGAATCCCAAAGACATTTTTCATTCTTTCTGTCAATGTACCACTTCTATTGGTCGCTTGTCGTTCGAAGCCCTGCTTGTTTATTCTTTGAGCTTGGACGTCTGCGAGTTTTTTGGGGTTAGTAAGAAGGGGTATGATGTCCGGATTTTGCCCTGCTTGCAAGTAGGTTTGTTTCTCGGTAGGATCCATATAAGGGTCTGCAGCTAGCTTGACTACGATCTCTTGAGCGTTCGTGCTGATGAAACTCTTGGCGGCATCACTTCCTCTCTCCTCAGGTTGATTAGCTAAATATACTAGCCTAGAAAACAGCTCTTCATTGTTAATTATCTGACTAGTTTCAGTCTTATCTGGCTGAGCATTCAGTATAGCAGCAAGATTCTTGGTTGTCACTTCAGTTGTAAAGTCATTAGTACCATTTTGATTCATAATTAAATACCTTAGTTTTTATGTAATTATTATATAACTTAAGTATATCTCTAATAAATTTAGTAGTAAATTAATTAAATATTATTAAACATCAAATTTTCTTCAGTATGTTAAAAATATCACATTTATTATTGATTCAAGTTAACTATCATCCCCTTGTAAAAGGGGATCCAGGAAATGTTAAGGCTAGGGGAGTGACTCTTTGTGCCTTGTCATCCCCTTGTAAAAGGGGATCCAGTAGATATTTATTCTGGATTCCCACCTTCGTGGGAATGACAGCCCTCCCTCTTGTCATCCCCTTGTAAAAGGGGATCCAGGAAATGGTAAGGCTAGGAGAATGACTCTCTGTGCCTTGTCATCCCCTTGAAAAAGGGGATCCAGGAGATATTTATTCTGGATTCCCACCTTCGTGGGAATGACAGCCCTCCTTCTTGTCATCCCCTTGTAAAAGGGGATCCAGGAAATGGTAATACTGGATTCCCACCTTCGTGGGAATGACAGCCCTCCTTCTTGTCATCCCCTTGTAAAAGGGGATCCAGGAAATGGTAATACTGGATTCCCACCTTCGTGGG
>JANRMA010000149.1:0-11943 GCA_033762035.1 Rickettsiaceae bacterium | reverse complement strand
GGCAGCCTTGCTGCTAATGAATATGCATCCTCCAAGCTTAAATCAGTAAAAGAATTATTTGGATTTATAGTCAAGTGATAGGCCTGAGTAGTACTAATTGATGTTTAATCTGACATTGGTGTATAACATAAGAGATACGGTAGCCTCCAATTTAGATTAGGATAATATTCCTTTTTATCAAGAAATTGTACGTTTAACAGAAGGTATTTCTAATTATTTACAATAATAATACCAATCTTCATTTTTAAATGATCCAAATGAATTTAGTGGATCTCGCTTTGTTGCTACCCATTAAATATAGGCATGAGCTGGGCTTAGGCCTAAAATTCATTTGTCTAATTTATTCTTACGAATGGTATAATCCATCACTCGGAGAAGTTTTAAACTTTAATTTTAAAAAATTTGGATCCCAAGTGGAGTGGCTGTACATATGCTTATAAATAAGCATATGCTAAATATCCTTGAATCCCTTGGAGAGATTTAAGCCACTATTCTGTTGTTTTCTTTTTGTGCGCCATATTTTCAAGTGCTGCTCTTTTTAATTTGAATTGCTCTTCTTTATTCTCTGAGTAAGGCACACTTAATCCAGGAGTAGTTGCGTTAGGACTCAAAGCTGTTCTAATATTTTCGCTAGGAACAGCTGTATTAGAGTCAAATACTGGAGCATTTGCTACTACCTTATCATCCTGAATTGAGCTAGAGTTTGTTGAGTATGCTGGCTGCGTTAATACCATATTAAAAGCAACCGAAACTACTGATAGTAAAAACTTCTTGTACATAATTTACCTTAAATTTAATGTTACAACTTTATTTTTACATATAATTAATATTATTTCTAGAATAATTAATATATTATTTGTAGTTTTTTATTTTTTATGACTTTTAAGTAACAATATCTTTTTTAAGTTAATATTTTATAGGTACAATAAAATGATTATATTTAATACCGAATCCAATTTTTAAATGATCTAAACGAATTTAGCAGATCTTCTGGTTACTTCAGTATTTATACACTTGGGCAGCTTCGTTATAAAATTTATTAGTATATAGCAAATTTACGCAAGTTTATTATCCTATTGCTTGATTTTTTAAAATGCCCCTAATGCAACCTAAATTACTATAGTGTTTTCATCCGGGTATTTGATCAATCAATTATTACTTTTTCCGCTTATAACGTATCTCTATTAATAGGGTCAAGAAATTAGGGAGGAAAATTGAGAAAATCCTTAGGTAATAACAATAGAATATAGCCCTAAGTAAGGCTTTGTTATTTACAACTCTGGTTTTTTATGTATCATGAAAATTTTACAAAATAATACGAATAAAAGACTAATGAGAATATATCCCTTAAGAATTATAGATGATAATTTAAATATTTCATTTACTCATTTAAAGCTTTACTCATTTGGAATTTCAATATTACTATCAATAGCAAGTATTATATTATGTATTTTATATGGCCTGAATCTTGGTATAGATTTTACTGGAGGTATACTAATAGAGGCAAAGTTACCTGGATCTATTATAAATCAAGTAGGTGAGATTAGTGAATTAAGACATTCGCTTAATAAATTAAATATTGGAGAAATATCACTACAAACAGCTAGCGCAGATAATGAAATTATTATTAAAATTGGTAAGACAAAAAATGGTAATAGCAAAGAAATTATAGCAATTGCCAAATCCTCTATAGAAAAAATAGCTGAATCTCAAGAAGCAGGCCCCAATAAGGTAATTTACAAAAAAATAGATTTTGTAGGGCCGCAAGTAGGCTCTATACTTATTTGGTCTGGAATTCAGTCGATAATTTTGTGTTTTATTGGCATTATGATTTATGTAGCTATAAGGTTTGAGTGGCAATTTGGGCTTGGTGTATTAATTGCTCTAATTCACGACGTAATACTCTCGATAGGCTTCATGTCTATAACGCATCTAGATTTTACGCTAAGTAGTGTAGCTGCCTTACTTACTATTGTGGGATATTCTGTTAATGACTCAGTAGTAATATACGATAGAGTAAGAGAAAATATGAGAAAATATCATTCTAAAACAATAGATGATATTATAAATATTAGCACTAATGAAACCTTATCTAGAACCACAATGACTGTTATTACAACTCTGATTGCTAATCTTTCCCTAGTAATATGGGGAGGTGAGGAATTATACAGCTTTAGCGTACTTGTTTTTTTTGGCATATCGGCTGGTACCTATTCTTCTATATTCATATCAGCACCTATATTGAAGAATCTGGGCGTAAAAGCTGCTTGACAAGAGCGCTTTCGGTGCTATAATCTCACTCCTATGATTTTTCATAAGTCTGTTAGTTAATTATGAAAATAAATTATATATGTGTTTAGGCTTTGGTATGCCTTACCATGAAATTGTTTATTTTCATTAAATATTGTTAAATACCAAAGTAAGGGTCTATTATGCCAAAAATGAAAACTAAATCTGCTGTAAAAAAGAGATTTAAAATCACAGCATCAGGAAAGCTCAAAGCTTCTCAAGCTGGTAAACAACATTTCATGAGAAGAAGAACAAAATCTCAACTTAGAAATCTTAGAGGAACAACCATATTAAGAGAATGCGATGCTAAAAACGTAATTAAGTTTTTCTTACCTTATGGTACAAATTAAGGAGTATATTAAATGGCTAGAGTTAAATCAGGAAAAGTCTCCGCTAATAGACATAAAAAAATATTAAAACTTGCTAAAGGATATAGAGGAAGAGCTAAAAATTGTTTTTCCATAGCTATAGAAAAAGTAGAAAAAGCATTAAGATACGCTTACAGAGATAGAAGAAATAAAAAGAGAGATTTTAGAGGTTTGTGGATACAACGTATTAATGCTGGAGTTCGTGCGCATGGTATTGTATATTCTCAATTTATAGGCGGTCTTCATAAGGCTGGAATAGAAATTGATAGAAAGCAATTGGCAGAACTTGCAGTCAATAATAATGAAGCATTTGTTCATATAATCGCAGAAGCTAAAAAAGCACTCGGATATTAGTCCTATTTTTGATATTTAAGTTTGCGTCCATAAATCTCTTAAGATAGGGGCGCAATTCCTATACCAGTCTTGTAGAATTAAACCCCCCCCAAATAGATTTTGGCTCAGCCTTGCGCCAGTGGATATAAATACTCATGTATAGTACATTCGTAAGAATAAATTAGACAAATGAATTTTAGCTCTAAGGGCATGCCTATATTAATGGGTAGCAACAAACCGAGATCCGCTAAATTTATTTGGACCATTTAAAATGAAGATTGGTATAAGGCCTACATCCGCTAAATTCATTTGGATCATTTAAAAATGGGATTTTTAGTATCATTACTTATAAATCTCCCTTCCATTCATGCCATGGGGCCGAATCGGATCCTTCACCAGCCATATCTTGTTGAGGTTTTGCCGCGTTAAAGACGAAATGTGAACGAAGCCAAGAGCTAAATCCTGGGTTATAAACACAGTCGCTACAAGATACAGCAATACAGGAGCTTTTTTTTAGGTAATTATCCTTATTTATGTCAATGCATGAGCTAGACTCTAAGTTTAGGCCAGATGGAGAATAATGAATATTATTATGCTTATCTAACTCTTTGTGCCAATCTAAATTCATAGCCTCAGAATTACCGAAGGAAATTACATCCGACTCTTGCAAATTACTATCTGAGGTATTTTTAAATAAATAATTTAAAGCCTCTTTCGTGATTTGAGCAATAGAATTATTAAAATCTATTTTATTCTTTTCAAGGCCTTTAATTAACCATAGAGCTTGGTTTGCCCCGAGTAAAAATTGCGGATTTGGCATATCGTCTTTCCATAAAATACCAGAAGCAGCTTTAATAAATGACTCAAACTGATTTAATTTGGCATTATGAATATTAAGGGCATTTTGGGAACATAAAGTCATTTCTAAAGACAAATTAGGTATAATCTCATGCATAGTAATATTAAAAGAGGGCATATTCATTATTGCGCTTTTAATAGTATTTGTTTTATTGATCTGCATAGCGCCGCCAATAATTACTTCAAATGGAACCCACCCCATCTCAGAGCCTGGAACCATCTTTACTAGTTCTAAAATACCAAAACTAGGCATAGAACTTACTGCGCCTGATGTTCGTGCATAAGCTCCTATACAATATTTTTCAAAGGTTTTAGTAAAGCCAGTATAATAGTCATAAAGCTCATGGTCAGCTTTTACTCGTTGCATATAAGAGTTAAATTGCAAATTGATCATATTATTTTGAATAACAGGCGTAACCTCATGCCTAATCGCAGAAAATTTATACTCAAGTTCATAATTATTTTGACTTATTTCAGATTTCAGATCTTTTATTTCTTGTGTTAAATTCGATATAGTTCTGAGCAAATAGGTAATTGTTGAGTCGTCATAATTTTGCGCTTCAAGAATAGTAGATTTTGCAACTCCATTCGCTTTTGCAAGAGTTTCATTTATACTAGCTGAATCACTATATTGCTGAAGATCATTAATACCTTCTTGATGTTCGCTTGCGATTTGTTCTTTTATTATTGAATTTAACTCGTTGCTTTCTTTGATTAGGTGCATTATTTTGTTCAATAAACTTACTTGATGCATATTATCCGCGCTGATAGAAGTAGGTATATCATCGTAAGAAGAAGTGTTTGCATCAAATAGTTCGTTACAAGTATAATGCAACTTGACTAAATTCTCTAAATTTTTGTAAGCGCTATCGTAAGAGTCATTATCAAGGCTACTTATTACCTTAGCTTTTAAAAGATCCTTTGCTATTGCACTTTTAGATGAGAGAGACGGTCCTTCATCATATTGTTCTATTTGATTATTTATTAAGTCTTGAGAATCAAGTGACCAATAATTTTCCTCATCTTGCAGTAATTCTGCAGAACCAAAACTCCGGCTTTTCGTTTTATTACTCCATACCGAGTCTAATTCGTCATTCATCTCTTTTGTAACTTTATATGATATATTGCTTATAGTGTCTCTGGAGTTATTGTAATATAAGGATTTTTCTCTAGATTCAGACTCATCATTAATGCTAGGTAAGTTTGATTGTAGTTTAGTGAGTTCTTCTTGATAATTAGCTAATGTAGATTTATTTTGAGAATAAAAAAAAGAAGGTATATTTTTTAGTTTTGAATAAAAGCTATTTTTTGATATAGTCATAAGAATCCTCTGTTAATTTTTCTTATAATTATATTATCTCATATAAAAAAACCTTATAATATTAGTAATTTATTTTATAATAATATTAAATTTGTTTCGTAAAACTATGTTGCAAAAATACAACTCTCTTATGCCGGACTAGTTAAAATCGAGTTAAAGGCTATTTATACTATTCCCGCTTAGCTATGCGTAATGTCTAATACCAACCTTCATTTTTAAATGATCCAAATGAATTTAGCGGATCTCGCTTTGTTGCTACCCATTAATGTAGGCATGACCTGCTTAGAGCTAAAATTCATTTGTCTAATTTATTCTTACGAATGGTATAAGAACGTAGGAATGAAAAAGGAGAATAGAGTAAAATACAATAGAAGAGTGAGTAAAATCTTTTAAATATAAAAATATAATATATATTTATTGGCTTAATTTTATCACAAAATTAATTTTGATATTAGGTGATTTTAGAGTTTTGCTTTCAATCAAAATCTATATATATTATCATATAATAAAATTGGCCGAGAAAGGATATTACGTGACCGAAAAATTTTTTTCTGATACATACTTATTTGCTTCTAATGCAGTTTACATAGAGCAAATGCATGAGAGATTTTTGCGATCTCCTTCCCTAGTAACAGAAGAGTGGAGAGAATTCTTCGAAAAAAACCAAGTATTAAGATCTAAAGCTTCTTGGTCCAAAGAAACTACCAATGTAATTTTAGATAATGAAATGCTAGAGGCGGCGCCTAAAGCTCCTACGTCCCAGTTGCAAGATTCTTCCTATCGCAATCTTAAGGCTTATGGGCATTTTGCAGCAAAATTAGATCCTCTGGGACTTGATAAGCCAAAAACATTAGAAGAAATTGAAGTAACAAATAATGAGCCAAAATTAGCGATTTATACTTCTCATATTGGCGTAGAATTCGAGCATATTAGTAATAAAGAAGAGAAGAATTGGCTATATTCTAACTTTGAAGAAATTTATATCCAAGATTTACCTACTAGCTCGAAATTAAATATATTGCAAGATCTTATAGAAGTTTCAGAATTCGAACAATTTATACATAAAAAATTTCCTGGCGCAAAACGGTTTTCGGTAGAAGGGGGCGATACTTCTATTATATCACTCAAGGAAATTATTAAAGAATCTATTAGCCATGATATAAATAATGTTGTAATAGGAATGGCTCATAGGGGAAGGCTAAATACACTTGCAAAAATCCTAGGTAAGCCTTATGAGGCACTATTTGGAGAATTTATGGGTATTTATGCCATACCTCCAGAAATGGGCTTAAGCGGAGATGTAAAATATCATATGGGATATACTCGGGATGTAGAAATAGACGGCAAGCTTATACATTTAAGCCTTGCATGTAATCCTTCTCACCTTGAAGCTGTAAATCCGGTTGTTGCGGGCAATACAAGAGCTGCTCAAGATATAGCTCAGGATCTAGAGAGGAAAAAATCGCTAGCTATTTTAATGCACGGAGATGCAGCATTTTGCGGCCAAGGAGTTGTTGCGGAATCGCTAGCAATGTCGGCGTTAGATCCATTTGATATTGGGGGTATTGTTCATATAGTCGTTAATAATCAAGTGGGATTTACAGCAAACCCGCGCGATGGTCATAAAGCTTCTAGATATGCTACAGAAGTAGCAAAGATGATAGGCGCGCCTATAATTCACGTAAATGGAGATGATGCAGAAGCGGCTCTCAAGGCTGCGCAGCTACTTACTAGGTTTAGGGCAAAATTCAAAAAAGACGCTGTACTTGAAATTATTTGCTATAGAAAATATGGACATAATGAAGGCGATGAGCCTATGTATACTCAGCCAGTTATGTATAATATTATCAAAAATAAAAAGACTCCGGGATTAATATATCAAGAAAAATTAGCGCAAAATTCCATCTCAAATGATGATATATATAATAAGATGGTAAAAGATTTCCATGAAAAACTAAATAACGCCTTCGAAAGTGCTAAAAATTATATACCAGAATCTTGCGACTTGAAAGGCATATGGGCAAATTACTCAAGATTTCTAGACGAAAAAGATAAGTCTCTTGCAACGGGAGTAAATAAATCTGATTTAGAAAACTTACTAAAGCAACTTATGCTTTTACCAGAAGGGTTTGAGCTTAATGCAAAACTTAATAAGTTGTTTCAAGCAAGGCTCGAGTCTTTTGAAAATAATGAAATTGACTGGGCCTCAGGAGAGCAGCTAGCTTTTGCAAGTTTGCTTGTAGAGGGATATCCCGTAAGACTTGTAGGGCAAGATGCTGGTAGAGGTACTTTCTCTCATAGACATTCGGTGCTGCGGGACCAGGTTAATGGGTCTAAATTCATACCTTTGTCTAAAATAAGTAAAACAGCAAATTACGAAGTATATGATAGTAACTTATCAGAATTTGCCGTTCTTGGATTTGAGATGGGATATTCTATGTATAATCCTAAGTCCCTAGTGATTTGGGAGGCCCAATTTGGGGATTTTTCTAACGGAGCTCAAATTATTTTCGATCAATTTCTCTCCTCTATGGAAACCAAATGGCTAAAGCTTTCTGGAATAGTTTTATTACTGCCTCATAGTTATGAAGGCCAAGGACCAGAACATTCTTCTGCAAGACTAGAAAGATTCTTACAGCTTTGCGCAGAAGAAAATATGATAATAGCTTACCCGACTACTCCTGCTAATATATTTCATATATTAAGAAGACAGCAATTACGTAAATTACGCAAACCTTTGATTATAATGTCTCCGAAATCTATATTTAGAAATAAACTCGCAGTATCTAAAGTAGATGAAATTACAGATGGAACTTATTTTAAAGAAGTAATAGGCGATGATCTTAGCCCATCTTCCGTGACGAAAGTAATTTTATGTACGGGAAAAATTTATTACGATTTAATAGAAGCAAGACAAGCGCAAAATATTAGTAGTGTTGCTATTATAAGGATAGAGCAATTATATCCTTTCCCGCAAGATTTAATCGACAAAGAACTGGCAAAATATAAATTATGTAAAATAATATGGTGTCAAGAAGAGCCTATAAATATGGGAGCATGGAACTTTATTAAAACCAAATTTGCTTCAAAGGACTCAGAAATATCAGAATGTGTGAGCAGATCTGAATCTGCATCTCCTGCAACTGGGTATGCTAGTGTTCATGGTAAGCAGCAGGAAGCATTAATCAAGAAAGCATTAAGTTAAAAGAAGGAGGAATAAATGTCTATAAAAATTTTAATACCAGCGCTAGGAGAGTCTGTTACAGAAGCAACAATAGCTAAGTGGCATAAAAATCCAGGAGATGTGGTAAAAATGGATGAGTTACTAGTTGAGCTTGAAACAGAAAAAGTGACTCTCGAGGTGAACGCACCTGCGAGCGGCGTTTTATCGCAAATATTACATAAACAAGGGGCTGTAGTAAAGGTTGGAGACGAAATAGGATCTGTTGATGAAGCTGGAATTGTTTCTCCTGGTAGCGGATCTGCAGCTATTCAGCAAGCTAGTAATATAATTAGTGCAAATACAAATACTCCTCAAGGCGGGCAGTCTACTATAAATAGCCCAAAAACTGAAGAGCCGATCTTATCGCCAGCTGCCAGCAAAATAGCTAAAGAGACAGGGGTAGATGCATCCACTATTAAAGGTACCGGCAAGGATGGAAGGATTACAAAATCAGACGTTCTAACTACCGCAGAAACGCAGTCTCAAACTTCTTCTACACCTTCTAGGGCAGAAGAAAGAGTGCCAATGTCACGCCTTCGTAAAACTATTGCTCAAAGACTTAAAGATTCTCAGAATACTGCAGCTATTCTTACTACATTCAATGAAATAGACATGAAGAATGTTATTGATTTGCGCGCAAAATATAAAGAACAATTCGAGAAAAAACATGGTATTAAGCTTGGCTTTATGTCTTTCTTTGTAAAGGCATCAATCAAGGCTCTAAAGGAAATTCCAGCTGTAAATGCCCAAATAGATAATGATACTATTATATATAAAAATTACTACGATATTGGTGTTGCAGTAGGGACGGAGCAAGGCCTTGTTGTGCCAATATTAAAAGATGCAGATCTACTTTCTTTTCCGAGCGTAGAAAAAACTATCTCAGAATTTGGTCAAAAAGCAAGAAACGGTAAGCTTTCTATGGCCGAACTTACAGGCGGCACTTTTTCAATTACAAATGGAGGAGTATATGGGTCTCTTATGTCTACCCCTATTATCAATCCTCCTCAATCAGCGATACTTGGCATGCATAAAACCATGGAAAGACCAGTAGTGGTTGAGGGAAAAATCGAAATAAGGCCAATGATGTATGTTGCTCTTTCTTATGACCATAGAATGATAGATGGAAAAGAAGCAGTCACATTTTTAGTGAAGATTAAAGAAGCTATAGAAGATCCTGAAAGATTATTGTTAGACTTGTAAATAACTATTAGCAAAATCAGATTTTGTGATATGATACAAAATGCAATCACTAAAATTAATATAAATAAATGGATAAGAATAAAGCTTCTCAAACTCTAATTATAGTACCCGCGAGAATAGGATCTGCAAGACTTTACCAAAAACCTCTTGCTCTTATAGGTAGCAAAACAATGATAGAGCATGTATGTAACATGCTAAATAAATTAGGTTTAGAAAATATTTTTGTAGCAACGGATAATGAGTCTGTAAAAGAAATAGTAGAACAAAATAATATTAAAACAATTATAACCGATTCCAGTATAGCTACAGGAACAGATAGAGTATATCATGCATGGAAATCTATGAAGGATCCAAGCAAATTTAAATATATTGTAAATATCCAAGGCGATATGCCTTTTTTGGATGCATCTTCAGTAAAACAAATAATAGAATGTTTATGGGCAACAAATTCGGATATTGTTACTGGCGGTATATATACAGATTATGAGGTTGCATCCAGTTATTCTAATGTAAAAATTGTGTTAGATAAAAATAATAAGGCATTATATTTTTCTAGGTCTTTAATACCTTTTAATTCAGAAAAATATTTATATCACCTAGGAGTTTATGGATTTAAAGCTGAAATATTGGATCAGTTTGTAAATTTAAATCAATCCATGCTTGAATTATCAGAAAAATTAGAACAGCTAAGAGCGCTTGAAAATGGCATGTCTATTGAGGTATGTATAAGTAATAGCGAAATTCCTATTTCTATAGATACACAAGAAGATTTAGACAAAGCGATAGAATATTACGCGGCTAATTTTTAAGGGGGAGCAAGTAGAGATTTATTCTAGATTCGTTACTGCGAGGGAATGACAGCTTCGCCCTCTTGTCATCCCCTTGTAAAAGGGGATCCAGGAGATGGTAAGACTGGATTCCCACCGCAGCTTAGGAATGACAGCTTTGCCACTTGTCATCCCCTTGTAAAAGGGGATCCAGGAGATAGTAAGACTAGATTCCCACCGCAGCTTAGGAATGACAGCTTTGCCACTTGTCATCCCCTTGTAAAAGGGGATCCAGGAGATAGTAAGACTAGATTCCCACCTTCGTGGGAATGACTCTCCGCCCCTTGTCATCCCCTCGAAAGAGGGTGTCCAGGAGATATTTATTCTGGATTCCCACCTTCGTGGGAATGACAGCTCCCCCCTTGTAATCCCCTTGAAAAAGGGGATCCAGGAAATGGTAAGACTGGATTCCCACCTTCGTGGGAATGACTCTCCGCCCCTTGTCATCCGCTCGAAAGAGGGTGTCCAGGAGATATTTATTCTGGATTCCCACCTTCGTGGGAATGACAGCTCCCCCCTTGTCATCCGCTTGCAAAAGGGGATCCAGGAGATGGTAAGACTAGATTCCCACCTTCGTGGGAATGACTCTCCGCCCCTTGTCATCCCCTTGTAAAAGGGGATCCAGGAGGATGGTAAGGAGCTCCGGGGGCGCAACTCCCCCCTTGTCATCCCCTTGTAAAAGGGGATCCAGGAGATATTTATTCTGGATTCCCTCCTACGAGGGAATGACAATGAGAGGGAACGCGGGAATGACAGCTTTACCCCGTTGTCATCCCCTCGAAAGAGGGTGACCAGGAGATATTTATTCTGGATTCCCGCCGCAGCTTAGGAATGACAATGAGAGGGAACGCGGGAATGACAATGAAGCCCAGGAATGACTGGAGAGATTAGATAAGAATATTTAAAATAGAGTATAAAATATGGATATAGATTCAGCGATTTTTATTGGGTTTTTGGCAATTAACATAATATTAGGCTTAGGCTCCTCTAGGGGAATAAAGAATATTAAAGAATATGCAATAGGCAATAGAGATTTTTCTACCGCAGCCCTGACGGCTACTATAGCTGCAACTTGGATTGGCGGGGGAATGTTTTTCCAGACTGTATCTGAATCCTACAATAATGGTCTATATTATATGTGGGCTCAATTAGGGTATGTGGTAAATCTTCTACTCATAGGTTACTTTTTTGCCCCAAGGCTTAGCGAATTTTTAGGGAAATTATCTATAGCAGAAGCAATGGGGGAAATGTACGGCAAGCCCGTAAGGATAATCACCGCTCTAGCAGGCTTTATAGGTGTAAGCGGTATTATAGCTGTGCAGCTAAAAGTTTCCGGACTATTATTTGAATATTGTTTTAATGCTCCGTCCTTTTACGGGGTAGTAATTGCAGGAGTAATTGTTACATTATATTCTACCTTAGGAGGTATAAAAGCCGTAACTTTTACTGATGTTGTTCAGTTTTTTACTTTTGGGACTATAATTCCTACAATTACACTGTTTCTAGTAACTACATTAGATA
>JANRMA010000148.1:0-11366 GCA_033762035.1 Rickettsiaceae bacterium | reverse complement strand
GATCTTGCGTGTATTTTATCGTCAACAAGATGATGCAACTTCAGCAAATATTTATACCCAACAGTTACATCTCTATCAAAATACTCTCCTGTTCTACCGTCTATTAGCCTTGTCTGTCCAGAAGTACATACTTTAGCAAGTTCTAGCATTTTTTTAACATCGGATATTTTAGCTCCATCAAAAATTGGTGTGGCGAATCTTATACCCTTCTTCATTCTTTCAGAAAATTCGATAATTTCTTCCTTAGACATAGAATCTAATTTAGAAACTATTTCAGGACTCGCACTAAAGATATTTCTTAATAGACCTTTAGTTTCTTCTATATCACTATTTTTAGCCTTATAATCATCCACCATTTTTTCTATCTGCTTGCCTAAATTAAATCCAGCCCAACCAAGATGGGTTTCTAGAATTTGACCAACATTCATCCTAGAAGGAACTCCAAGAGGATTCAGCACAACATCTACAACGGTACCGTCTTCAAGAAATGGCATATCTTCTTCAGGTAGAATTCTGGATATAACACCTTTATTTCCGTGCCTTCCAGCCATTTTATCTCCTGGCTGGAGTTTATGCTTAGATGCAATAAATACTTTCACAACTTTTAAGGCACCTTGAGGCAAGTCGTCTCCGCTCTGTAATTTATCAACTTTAGAATTGAAAGTCTTATTTAGAAAATTTTTTGCATCATCGTAACTACGTTTAACCTTCTCTATTTCATTCATAATTTCAGCATTATTCACTGAAATCTGCCAAAACTGGCCCTTAGAGAATTTCTCAAGTAATTGCTCGGAGACAATTTCACCGACTTTTATACTCTTAGGCCCACTAGTAATCTCTTGACCGATCAGCAAAGATTCTAATTTCATATATACAAATCTTTCTATAATAGCTAGTTGATCATCTTTGTCTTTTGCAAGCTTCTCTATTTGCATTTGCTCGATAGCCAATGCCCTTTCATCTTTGTCTACTCCTCTGCGAGAAAATACCCTAACCTCCACAACAGTACCTTGAACTCCGGGAGGAACATGTAAAGATGAATCTCTTACATCGCCCGCCTTTTCTCCAAAAATTGCTCTAAGCAATTTTTCCTCAGGAGTCATAGGGGACTCACTCTTTGGAGTAACCTTACCAACCAATATGTCTCCGGGCCTTACGTCAGATCCGACATGGACTATACCTACCTCGTCTAAATGAGTTAAACAATCTTCTGCGACATTTGGTATATCTCTTGTAATTTCTTCAGGACCTAATCTCGTATCTCTAGCTATTACTTCAAATTCTTCAATATGAACTGATGTAAAAATGTCATTTTTTGCAATTTTTTCGGAGATCAGAATAGAGTCTTCAAAGTTGTATCCACTACCCGGAACAAATGCTACCAAAACATTTCTCCCTAAAGCTATTTCACCATTTTCTGTACTAGGACCGTCGGCTATCACATCTCCCGCTTTTACTTTTTCACCTACAAAAACTAAAGGCTTTTGATTTATACATGTATTATGATTAGACCTCTGAAATTTTTGTAAATTATAAATATCTACTTCTGGAGCACCATCTTTTTTTGCATCTGTAGTTCTTATCACAATTCTAGTAGAATCAACCTGATCTACAACTCCGTCATTAATAGCAATTACAACAGCGCCTGAATCTTTGGCAACAACTTTTTCTATTCCCGTACCTACTACAGGAGCCTCAGTCCTTAATAAAGGCACTGCTTGGCGCTGCATGTTAGAGCCCATTAATGCGCGGTTAGCATCATCATTTTCAAGGAATGGAATAAGTGATGCAGCTACAGAAACTACTTGCATCGGAGTCACATCAACAAAATCTACTTCAGATGGAAGGGTCATAGCAAAATCTGAGTTAAATCTACAATTTACTAACTCTTCTAAAATACGACCATTATCATCTCTATTAATCTTAGCTTGCGCAATCTTGTATTTATCTTCTTCTATTGCAGATAAATATACTACCTCATCAGTAATTACTCCATCTACAACCCTCCTATAAGGACTTTCTATAAAGCCATACTTATTTATCCTAGCAAATGTTGCTAAAGAATTAATCAGACCGATATTTTGACCCTCAGGAGTTTCAATAGGGCAAATTCTACCGTAGTGTGTTGTATGTACGTCTCTTACTTCAAATCCAGCTCTATCTCTGCTTAATCCACCAGGTCCAAGAGCGGATAATCTTCTTTTATGAGTTACTTCTGATAGGGGATTAGTCTGATCCATAAACTGGGACAATTGAGAAGAACTGAAGAATTCCTTAACAATTGAAGTTAATGATTTAGAATTTATTAGATCATGAGGCATTACTGTATCAATCGTCACAGCTCCCATTCTTTCTATAATATTTTTTTCTAATCTTACTAACCCTACTCTAAATTGATTCTCAATTAACTCGCCTACTGATCTTACTCTTCTATTGCCTAAATGGTCTATATCATCAACTTGTAATTTACCATCTTTTAAAGCAACTATTGACTTAACAACTTTTTTAATATCATCGGGAGTAAGAACGCATGTCTCCACTGGGATTTCTAAATCTAATTTAGAGTTAAGTTTAATTCTTCCCACTTCAGATAAATCGTATCTAGCAGGATCAAAAAATAATCCCTCAAATAATTGTTCTGCAGCCTCTAAAGTCGCAGGCTCTCCTGGTCTTAAGACTCTAAAAATATCTATAAGAGCTTGCTCTTTATCAAGAATTTTATCTTGAACTACTGTATTTCTAATATAAGGACCCAAATTTGAAGAAATATCAAGAACCTTAATTTGATTAATAGAGAGTTTGTCAAGTGCATTTAAAATATCTTCACTAACTTCGGCTCCAATAGATGCAAGAACTTCTCCGGTACTACTATCTACCAAATCACTTGCAAGAAACTTTCCAAGAATTTGCTCAGAAAACATTAGAACTTCATTCACGCCATCTTGAATATATTTTTTTACTAATCTAGGAGTTAATTTGGTACCCGCGGGTGCTATTAATGCTCCTGATTCAGCATCCACCAAATCTTTTATTAATCTTTGAGAAGGGAATAAATCATATTTTAACGCCGTTTTCCAGCAGTTATTAGCCTTTTTAAAAATAGTACTTGTATAAAAATAATCGTATATTTCTTCAGTTGACATACCCAAAGCTCTCAATAAAGTAGAAACATAAAACTTACGCTTTCTATCTATTCTAAAATATAGTAAATCCTTTGAATCAAATTCAAAATCGAGCCAAGAACCTCTATAAGGTATTATTCTTGCAGAATATAAATATTTACCCAATGAATGATTTTTGCCACCATCGTGATCAAAAAATACCCCTGGAGACCTATGCATTTGAGAAACAACAACTCTTTCTGTTCCATTAATAATAAATGTACCACTTCTTGTCATTAGTGGTATATCCCCCATGTAAACTTCTTGTTCCTTAATGCCTTTTATTTCTTTAGACTCTGTTTCAGGATCGACTTCCCAAACAATAAGCCTTAATGTTGCCTTGAGGGCCGCCGCAAAACTCATGCCCCTTTGTCTACACTCATCGACATCATATTTAGGTTCATCAAACTCATATTTAACATAATCAAGTGTTGCAAGATTAGAGGGATCTGTTATAGGAAAAATAGATTTAAATACAGACTGTAGTCCTTTATTCTGCCTATCTTCTGGCCTAACATTAATTTGCAAAAAAGTATTATCGTAAGAAAATTTCTGTAACTCTAATAGATCCGGAATAGAAGCAACTAAATTTATTTTTCCAAAACTTTTTCTAATCTGACTTTTTGAGTCCATAAATTTCTTCATAACGTAACCTATATAAGCAATTTTCTGTAGGGCTATCATTTTATTTTAAGAAATATGTATAAAATAATAGCAAATATATTCTGTTTAAATGCGCAAAAAGCCTGGATTATAACAGTAATTTAATCCAGACTTAATATTGATTTGTCTTATTTTAATTCGACTTTTGCACCAGCTGCTTCGAGTTTTGATTTAATGTCATCAGCTTCAGCTTGCGGAATAGCAGTTTTAACGTTTTGAGGCGCTCCGTCAACTAAATCCTTAGCTTCTTTAAGACCTAGGCCAGTAATTTCGCGCACTACTTTTATGACATTAATTTTGTTATCACCACTACCTGTAAGGACAACGTCAAAATCTGTTTTCTCTTCTACTACAGCAGCAGTAGCAGTGGCAGCGGCAACTGCTACAGGAGCGGCAGCGGAAACACCCCAATGCTCTTCTAGCATTTTTGAAAGCTCAGCAGCTTCTAAAACCGTAAGCTTAGATAAATCTTCAACTATTTTTTGTAAATCAACCATTTTTAACCTCATTTATATTTATAGTTTATTTATTTGAATATGCATTTAATACCCTTGCAATCTGAGATGCAGGAGCAGAGAGTATACAAGCAATTTTTGTAGCAGGAGCATTAATAACTCCAACAATTTTACCTCTAATTTCGTTTAGTGAAGGCATAGTGGATAATTTCGCTACAACATCTCTGTCTATAACTTTATTATCTAATATCCCACCAACAATTTTTAGAGATTCATTGTCCTTTGCAAACTTATGGACTACTTTTGCAATAGTTACTGGGTCAGAAGAATATGCGATAGCAACAGGTCCTTTAAAAAGATTATCTGTTGCACTAATATTAGATCTATTAGCAGCAATTTTTGCTAAAGTATTTTTTATTACTTTTAAGTCAGCTCCTTCTTGTTTTAGGCTTCTTCTAAGTGAACGTATTTTATCTACACTCAAGCCATGATAGTGAGCTACTATTATAGAGGAATTCTCGTGGTAAATATTAGAAATTTCTTCTATTGATACGGTTTTTTGGGTTTTATTCATATTTATCCTTATGTTTGTATCATTTTATTGAACTGTTGATAAATCTAGCTTCATAGAAGGGCTCATTGTCGAAGATAGATAAGCATGTTTCATGTATACACCCTTAGCGCCACTTGGCCTTGCATTACTTATTGATGTGACTATAGCCTTTAGATTATGCATTAGGTCCGCTACAGAAAAAGAGAGTTTTCCTATTCCAGCATGAACGATGCCATTTTTATCTACTCTAAATTCAACTTGTCCACTCTTTGCATTTTTAATAGCGGTAACAATATCCGGAGTCACTGTGCCTAATTTAGGATTTGGCATCAAGCCTTTAGGGCCTAAGATTTTAGCTACACTACCTACAATCCCCATCATATCTGGAGAAGCTATACATACATCAAAATCTATTTTTCCTGCCTTTATAGATTCAACAAGCTCAGCTGAGCCAACTATATCAGCTCCAGCGCTTTGGGCTATTTGAACTTTATCGTCCTTACAAAAAACTGCAACTTTTACATTCTTACCTGTTCCAGAAGGTAAATTTACCATGCCTCTAACCATCTGATCCGAATGTCTAGGATCAACTCCAAGATTTAGAGCTATCTCCAATGTTTCGTCAAATTTTGTAAACTTAATTTCTTTAAGAGTTGATATAGCCTCTTCAGCCGAATAAGAACGAGACTGATCTATTCTTTTTCTAGCTTCTCTTATTTTTTTTCCACCTTTAGATTTTACAACTTGCATTTTACTCACCTATTACTTCTATACCCATAGACTCTGCTGAACCTTTAATGATTCTTGCTGCTGATTCTATATCTTCGGCATTTAAATCTGCCATTTTAATTTTTGCTATTTCTCTACATTGCTCAAAAGTCACTTTACCAACGTAAGACTCCTTTTTAGTCGCTTTAGAACCTTTGCTAACTTTAGCAAACTGCTTTAGATAGTGACTTGCAGGAGGAGTTTTGGTCACGAAAGTAAAGCTTTTATCTTCGTATGCGGTAATTAAAGTCGGCACCGGAGTGCCAGGTTCCATACTCTGCGTTGTGGCATTAAATGCTTTACAAAACTCCATAATATTTAAACCTCTTTGCCCTAAAGCTGGGCCAACAGGTGGAGAAGGATTTGCTTTACCCGCAATTAAAGTCAGCTTTATGTAGCCGGCTATTTTTTTAGCCATAATTTACCTATTCCTATTTAAATTTTAATATTTTATTTTACAAGAAAAAACAGCAGTTATAATTATGCTCTTTCAACTTGATTAAATGACAAATCTATCGGAGTAGATCTTCCAAATATAGAAACCGAAACTCTCAGTCTCATTTTATCTATATCCACTTCCTGAATAATCCCAACAAAGGATTCAAAAGGTCCGTCTATTACTTTTACTTTTTCTCCTTCTTCGTATATTTTTTTGGCTGTTACAAGGGCTGCACCCTGAGAAATTTGGTCTAGTATTCTCTGAACTTCAATTTCTGAAACAGGGGAAGGCTTGGATCCGCTACCCAAAAAACTACTTACTTTTGGTATAGACTTTACCAAATGCCAACTTTCATCCGAAAAATGCATTTTAACAAGTATATAACCTGGTAACATTTTTTTCTCTGCAGTAATCTGCTTTCCTTTTTTTAACTCTGGGACTAAAGCTGCAGGTATTAATACATCTTCAAAAAGATGCAGGATACCTTTTTTTTGAGCCTGCTCTAATATAGCCTGCTTAACTTTTTTTTCAGACCCAGAAAGGACATGGACTATATACCAATTAGAGCTCACTTTAAAATCCTTAATTTATTTACCTAACCTTAGCAAAAACTGTATTACTGCATTTATCAGATAATCTACGCTAAGTATTATCAAACTTGCCACTAATACAACAACCAAAACAACAAGAGTAGCAGTTAAAACTTCTTGTCTAGTAGGCCAAGTGATTTTTTTTAGCTCTTGCTTCACTTGTTCCCAAAACTTTCTTATACTACTTATCATGTCTATATCTCTTTTGGCAGGAGCGACAGGCATCGAACCCGCAACCTCCGGTTTTGGAGACCGGCGCTCTACCAATTGAGCTACACTCCTATCACATTTTACAATTTATTTCAAGTAATATTTGCATGAACCTGATTTTATAGTTAGTTCAGCTTAATTTTACAAGCTATGTTTAACATTCACAAAGTGATTTTGTATTATTCTATTTTAATTAGTGTGACCAAAATCTCTTTTATTAACTAATACTAAATTCAACAAACTCTATGAAAAGACGATTATAGAACGCTATTCTAAAAAATCAAGCAAATTATGAGTACATACAATAGAAATTTTAGGGTTATATATTTTGGTCATACACTTGTTATCTCTGAAGAATCTTCCTGACAAAAATTTTATGAATATTGTCATTAGAGCTACACTCACCTCATAGCGGCCCACTTACAAATGCTTTTTTGGTAGAACTATATAAAAGTGCCTAGATAGCCAAACACATCTTCTCCGACAACTCCAAAATCATCGGTTTGAGTGCCTTCCGATGGGCTTGCGATTTCTGCTACAGAACTAAAGTTTTGACAAGAAGATAAAATCTCCGAAAGATTAGTTTGATAATCTAAATTTTGTACTTGATTTGAAGGCTTAATTAAACTAAACGTCACAGAAGAGAAAATTTCATCGCTATTATTCCTTGTGTTACATATATTTGAGCCGGTAGTAGTAGTCGTAACACTAATCTCACTAACGTCTTCTTGGCTGGCTCTCATAGATTCCTTGTGTCCTAAGTATAAGGTATAAATACTTGCCCCCCCTACACTTCCAATATCTACATGTAACAGAGGATTCTGCGCGCGAATTTTATTTAATATATGGACAAGATAAAGATCATTATTACTAAATTTGGTAAAATTTAGTTTTAAAATTTCATTATTAAAGCAAAATAAATCCCAATTATTATAATTTATATTAGTTAAATTACTAATTATTTGACTGCATAAATTTTTATTAAAGCAAATATCAAGATGTTTTAAATTTTTAGAATCACTTAGTAGTTTATGTATACTATATAAACTAAAATTAGTCAGATTGTTAAATCTTAAATTTATAGCATCCATACTTAAATTATGCGCATGTCTTGCAAAAGCCTCGAGAGACTCGTCCGTAAGTCTACAAAATGATAAATTTAAAGTTTGAATATTGCTATTTTCTAATGACAAAGCTAATAATTCCACTAAATATTCATTGAAAAAAATTGGATTTCTAGATAAATCTAGCACTTCAATTTTCTTGTTTAAGTGAATATTTTGTAACAAAAAAATTGTATTATCCGTTATCTTGTTAATGCTAAATTTTATATGACAAAAAGAGGGTAATGCCTTGATATGCGCAATACTAAGCAACTTATTCTGTTGATCTAATTTGTAAATTGGTATTTCATTCATATATAACTAGTAACATATTATTAATAGTAGGTCAATTCAACTATAATAATAGTAATCTTGTCAAATATCTTGTGTAATAAATTCGCAATACTCATACACTAAAACAGACTATGAAATTTTATAATTAATTTTAGCAGATAATATACACCATGATGCACCAATCCCCACGCACATATGCACGCATTACTTCAAAAATTTTTAACAAATAACTTCTTCTTTTCTGATTTATTATTTTTAGTATTTTTCTTAAAACCATCTTTTTGTTTTGTTCGCCTGTAGTCTAAATCTTTTATTGTATCTTTATAAGATAAATAAGAGAGATACCCTATAACCCCAAAAGAAAGTAAATTAAATATTAAAGCCAGAACAATGCTTTCCTCAGCTAAGGAGATTGCAGTAAATCCTATGAAAATCAAAACAAATATTCCAAATAATTTTGACATTCTCGTGATTTTATAATTCGCTTCTATAGCGATTTTTTCTAACTGAAATTTCTTTTCTTGTTCTTGATGTGCAAGTTTTAAAATCTTTTCAAAGGATCCTGGTAAAAATTCCTCGTACCTCATCATTACTTCTATAGGAATCAAAAAATCAGAATTGGTGCTTGGCTCAAATTGGGCCTCCTTATCTGTATTATTATCTGAATGTTTCTTATATCCACGATTTAGCTTGTCTTCATGGTAATATTTTTTTACTTCTTTTCGCACTGTTTAACCTTTATTTGCTTTAAAGACAATTTAAAATATTGGGAAATTGCTTTCCATGTATTATTATTTTTTTGGTTTAAAAAATCTCGTCTTATTCTATAAAAATTCAGCACATCTAGCGCTTCTTTTAAAAATTTTTTCCAAAAATTATTCATTAATTTTATTAAAATATTCGTATGTTGGTATAAAAGGCTCGCCTCTAAAATTAACTGAATTGTTAAACCTTTTTACGCAGCTTGTCAAGCTTTTATCACATTCCTCTCCAGGATAATTTAACTTATCCACAGTGCATTTGGCATCTCCAAACACTGCTCTACATGTTTTACTATATAGGCTCACTGCTTGCTGACTTAAAACATAAGTAGCGGGCTTTAAAATTAAAGTAAACGTAAGTTCGCTAGTAATGAGGCGCGAGATTTTATACTTAAACCAAGGCTCTAACCTACTATTTTTATAGACCAAAACCGTAACAAATCCGCCAAGTAATTTCTGGTCTTTAGAAATACCTCCTTTTTCAAAAAAGCCTTTAATCACTGCGTTATTTTCGCTAGTTTCGTCAAAATATACGCTATCTAATTTAACGCCGGAAATTGGAGAATATGTATTATCATCAAAGCATATGGGGCTACTATATTCTGTAAATCTTAAAATTTTATTGTCCTCAGTTAAAATTTCAAAACATATAATTTCTAGATTAGCATTCATTAATTACCTCGCAAATATTAATATCATTCAATAAAAAACTACCATTATGCATAGTTTTATATTCAATATTATCTGTGACTATGGATACTAACTTTACAAAGTCCGCCTCTATTTTTATATTTTCATAATCACTAATATTCTCTAAAATTTCTATAATTCCCATTGCGTCGTGATATATAAATTCTACTTGACTACCCATGTAATATAGTTTTATTAAAGATGCGTTAATAGGATATATTTTTTTTAAAAAACTACTCTGATTTTGATATATTTTGTATATAGAGTAAACTTCATGAGAGTTATCTGATAATAAATAACCAATCTCTTCTTTCTTGACAATCGGTTTTAATATTGTCTCATCTATTTTTACTTGATTGTCAAAAGGATCTTTTAATCTAAAATTACCTATACCAGCTTTTTGTTTGGTAAAAAAAGAGTAAAAATCTAATAGTTCTTCCTTAGATAATCTTGCATTTTTTATAATATATCTTGATAATGGCATGTTATAAAAATTATATTTATATATCCTCCCACTTGCAGTTTGATGAGAAAAAGATTCGTAACCAAAGCCCCCTATCAAATAAGGATAAAGGTAATTTGGAAGATATAAATTATCAAACATATATACCTACCCGTGGATACACCCAATTATTGTGAATCATTTGCACTAAAGATAGGTATTTAAGTTTAATGCGTGTAGTAATCTCATCTGCACTATTTATAAACTCCACCTGAAAAATTTTAGAACTTATAAGCTTAAATGAAAGAAAAAAACCAGATGGAGTTGTTATTGATTTTTCGATTAAATACAAAATTTGCTTTACTTCTTCGTCCGAGGGAGTGCGTGTATATAAATTTACCTCACCTTCAACTTCATATGTATATAATGAGTCGGTATCAAGTTTAAAACTTGTAACCTTGTGATATAAATAAGGATATTTGGTAGAACTATCAAGCTCTTTAAAAATACCCTGTAATTTTGCTGCCAGCTCCTGATTTTCAGATAAACTCTTATGAATTAGTTCATGAAAATCAACCACAATAGATATATTCATTTTTTACTCCGTAATTTCTTGTGCAATAATTTTAAGAATATGATTAAGTTCCGATGGGTTAATTATTCTTTTAATGGTAAATAATCTATTTCTAAATCTTATTCTCATAGATTTATGAATTATAGGTAAATATCTTAAAGTAATAACAAAATACTCCTCTCTTGCTAAATGCCCAAAATTTATCCCATCATATTCACTGAAATTCTGATCTGTCAGAGCTTCGATTTGAGCAAAGCCTCGGCATTTTATCATCCATATATTTTGCTCATTTTTATTTTCTATAAACTCTATAAAATGTTTAAAATTTGCCGACAAAAGCTTCTTAACTTTCATTTGTGTACTTATATTATATTTGTATTAATCTATGAGGATTTAGTAATGTATGTATTCCTATTAGCTTTGTATAAATTATGTCCTCTTTATCATACAATAGTAATAAATACATTTTTATTGCTTGAATAATATTAGGAGGAACTAACTCAAGCCCACTTATGTAGTCGATTTCTACATGTCTATTCATATATCTAGAATTAATAATTATGTAATCTTTTTTAAGAATATAGTCTTCTTCATCTAAAATTTGTTCTTTTTGTTTAGTTTTGTTATTGGCTAATAATTTTATTCCTACTAAAGAATATATAG
>JANRMA010000147.1:0-4702 GCA_033762035.1 Rickettsiaceae bacterium | reverse complement strand
AAAATCGGAGGTTTAATTGCCTGTATTGCAGTTTCTAATGAAATAGAATCTATTATAAAAAGCTTAACTTTAAGCAGATTTATAAAATATCTAGCAAGAGCCCTAATCACCCAGATTTCACTTACTGATTCTGCAAGAATTTTATCTAACTCCTTCAGATATCTAGCTGAATCTTTAGTAGCAAAAGCAATAGCGAGCAAATCGGGCATAGGCGTGGAGGCGGTAAAGAGTGTATCTTTTACATCTTGCAGAGTTATAAACTCCTTTTTGGCGGTATATATTAATAATTTTTCTATTTCCGTTAGAATAATTAGTCTATCATGAGATATAGTATGAATTAGGAAATTTAAGGCGGTTTTTTCGATTTTCTTATTAGCGGCAGTAACTTTATGTGATATAATTCTGGTGATGCTTTCAGCATCTTCAAGATAACATGCAATAGATGCTAGTGTTTTTTCGGATTCAAAAAATTTTCTAATACTATTAGAAGGGCTTAATTCTTCGCCTGTTACTACAATGATTTTATCGCTAAAATTACATAAAATCTCCTTTACAATATTATCTAGCTTAAAGTCTGCATTTATTTTAATAAGCTCTTTTTGCTCAAACATATTGGTATTTTTTACAGCTAAAACTAAGTTTTCTATATCTGTGGTACTGGATATATGAGCGTTAAAGCTAGACGCTAACTTCTTAATTAATTCTAATATCATCCCATTATTAGGCCCGTAAAGCAAAATAGAACTTATATTTTTTTGCTTTATTTGGTCTATTATATGATCGAAATTATTAGAGTAATATTTCATAGTAATAATTATTTAGCCGAAAAAGAAGATACTATTCCTCGTAAAGTTTGAATATCACTTTTAGATAATTGATCTATCCTTTGAAAAATATTTCTGATATTAAGCTTCATACGATCTTTTTTTTCTAATATTCTAAAAAAATTTCTATCATCTAATGCGTCGAACAAACTTTCTAAAAAATAATCCATTTCTTTTTTGGAGGCAAGATTTTGTGCATTAGATAAGTCTGGCCTTACATTACTTTTAAATAGCTCATAGCATATAACAAGTACGCTTTGCGCTAAATTTAAAGAGCTAAAATCTATTGTAGTATCTATCGTAATTATGCTATTTGCAAGAGATATATCTTCATTGCTCAGGCCCCAATTTTCTCTGCCAAATATTATACCTACTTTTGCGCAATTATTAAACTCAGTGCTTAAGTTTTTAGATTGTACATAATTTTTATTCATATCTCTTTTAATAGCCGTGGTAGCGTAAATATATTCTAGATCTTCTATAGCACTTTTTAAATCATGAAATATTTCAGCAGATAGTATAATATCATCCGCCCCGGCTGAAGCGCTAATGGCTTTTTCGTTAGGCCACGCATCTCTGGGACTTACAATTCTAAGATTACTAAAGCCAAAATTTTTCATAGCTCTTGCGCATGCCCCGATATTTTCTCCTAATTGGGGTCTCGATAATATGATATAAATTTGGTTATTCACTAAAAAAAATTTCTCCGGTATTGACTGAATGAACCTGGCCGCTAGAAACTCCTATTCTTGCTTGTCCTTTAAAGTCTATATCCAAAAATTTACCAGAAATCCTTGAGGAGCCTGTGTTGATGGAAATAATTTTGCCTATGCCTTTAGCTTTTTTTAGCCACTTATCTCTTATGGGCAAAAATCCTTCTTCTAGCCAGTTTGCGTATAATATAGAGAAATTAGACATAAATCTATTCATTATTTCATTTTTTTCTGCAGATACTAGCCCTTCTTTGTATAAATCTGTAATTTTCTTATCTGCGATTAAAGGAGAGCGACAAATATTAACGCCTACGCCAATTACAATAAAATTATTATTTAGCCCTCCAGTCTCTAGTAAAATACCGGCTATTTTATGATCGTTTAATAAAATATCATTCGGCCATTTTAGCTGAATTAATCCATCAGTATTATACATTTTCAATAATGAACTAATTGCATTTTCAAGCGCCAAAGATGTTACAAACGATAGCTGAGCCATAGCGTCTAAATCATGAGTAGTAGGTACTATAATAGACATAAATAGATTACCTTCATAGGATTCCCAGATGTTTTTATATCTACCCCTGCCATTAGTTTGACGCTTAGCGCAAACTACAAGAAAATCTGGAGACTGACCAGTGGCCGCTATTCGTTTTGCCTCATCACTAGTACTATCTACTTCGTCAAGTAAAAGTAGATGGAATTTATCTAACCATTTAATGCTATTCATCATTTATAATCTTAAAACTACTCACATATTACCCAAATGGGAAAAATTCTAACATACGACAAAAAAAGACATAAAGACAATTTCATCTGGTATATTTGAGAATTGTAATATTTTATATGATAGAATCTAAAATCGAACTAATGATATTTTTTTGCTTTATTTTGGTAAAAATTGCACTATTTTCTTGACATTAATACATTTTTGATACATAACATACCTTCTCTTTGAAGATGAAAATCAAGTAGAGTTATTATATCTACTTGCATCATCGATGTAAAGAGCCCGTAGCTCAGCTGGTAGAGCACTTGACTTTTAATCAGGTTGTCCCGGGTTCGAATCCCGGCGGGCTCACCATTTTCCTGCAATCTTTTCTTGACTTTTACCCAGACAATATATATATTTACTTACGACAGATGATCAGTAAGAATAAATTTTATGAGTAATAATACCCCTATTATGCCTAAAGCAACTGCTGTATGGCTTGTAGAAAATACGTCCCTAACTTTTGAGCAGATAGCTGAGTTCTGCCATATGCATACACTTGAAATTAAAGGTATCGCAGATGGAGATGTGGCAAGTTCTATTAGAGGTGTAGATCCTATCACAAGCGGGCAGCTGACCCTAGAAGAAATAGAACGTTGCACGAAAGATCCCAGCGCATCTTTGAAGTTAAATATGAATAAGATTCACGTATTACCATCTAAGAAATCAAAATCTAGATATACGCCTATAGTAAGAAGACAAGATAAGCCAGATGCTATATTATGGTTGCTGAAAGCATGCCCTAATATTCAGGACTCTCATGTTGTAAAACTCATAGGAACAACAAAAAATACTATAGAGGCTATAAAACACAAAGAACATTGGAATACAAAAAATCTAAGACCTAGAGACCCTGTATTTCTTGGATTATGCACACAATCAGCCCTTGATGAAATATTATCTAAATATACCATAGAAGAAAAATTATCAGGAGATACTCAGAAATGAAGCTTTTTACATGCTCGCTAATTATACTTACCCTCTCCTCCTGCTCCGTGGGCGCTTTATATAAAAACAATAGTAATACTGCCCCTGCAACCAAGGAATCTCATCAAAATACTGATTTAGAGACTCCTCCTCATTATAAATTGAACAGTATAAATCATAATAAATGAATAGATCGCAGTGGTCGCTTGCGCTCTAGAGCAAATAACAAAAGCCCTCACCTACTGGATCCCCTTTTACAAGAGGATTACAAAAGCCTGGGGGGGTCGTTTCCCTTCGAAGGAGGAAATCTAGCTTAACCATCTCCACCTGACTTCCGCATTTTTTGAGTAAAAGAAATGAAAGAGTGCAGTAATACTGGTGTCTGCAGAGATTCCGAGCACTACATTTAAATGAGTTTTTGCTGATTATTTTTGATAGATTTCAGCGTCGTAGGACCTATAAAAATTAAATGATCGGCCTAGATTTAATAAAGAAAGTAGTAGAATACATAGAATCAGGAAAGAGTCCAAAATCAGCAGTAATACCAATCGCAAGAATAAAATTAGACAAATGAATTTTAGGTCGAAGCCCCCCGCGCCCAGCATGCCTATATTAATGGGTAGCAACAAGGCAAGATCCACTAAATTCATTTGGATCATTTAAAAATGAAGATTGGTATAAGGGGTGTAGCAATTATTTACTCATAATCCTTACATAGTTGGAGTTTACGATAAAAAAAGCCTGTGTATCTTATGCGCAGATTTTGGGTGCCTTATATTCCTCCCTTCCATAAATTTTGCATTTTCTGGAAGAAAGTTGATTCACTCTCTTTTGGAGTCGATGAGTCAAATTCTTCTAGTAAAGTTTTTTGAGCTTTGGTTAAGTTTTTTGGCACTTCAACAAAAACATGAACTATCATATCTCCCCTGGAACTTGATCTAACCTTACTCATACCCTTGTGTTTGAGTTTAAGCTTTTCGCCATTCTGAGTTCCTTCTGGAATAGTTAGCAGAACTTTACCGCCTTCAATAGTTGGAACCTCAATATCGCCACCTAAAGCAGCTGTTTTGAATGTAATAGGTATCATACAGTGCAAATCAGACCCTTCAACTTTATATAATTCATGAGGTTTTATTGAAACAAAAATATATAAATCTCCGGCTTGTCCCCCTCTGAGGCCAGCCTCTCCTTCAAGGCTTAATTTAATTCTATTTCCGTTTTCTATGCCAGCTGGTATCCCCGCCTTTACAGTTTTATGACCAGGTTTTCTACCAAGGCCCGAGCAAGAAGAGCAAGGATCTTTTATAACTTTGCCCGCTCCTCTACAAACCATACATTGCTGATCAATAACAAAAAAACCTTGCTGCATTCTAACTGCGCCTTGACCATTACATTGAGTACATGTACTTAAAGATGCTGACTTAGACCCTTTACCATCGCAAGTTGTACATTTTTCTTGTGTATTG
>JANRMA010000146.1:0-4304 GCA_033762035.1 Rickettsiaceae bacterium | reverse complement strand
CAAACAAAAATCAGAGAATCCGTACCTTCATCTATATAAGCTAGTATTATTAAGTCCATGAGTACCTTCAGGCTCACAAAATACTCCACGGATAATTTACAGATTGTTGATTACCTGTCTGTCAGGTACGTGAACGGTTACCTTTCGAGAAAACGACGGATTTGCCCCCTCCTCTTGTCATCTCATTCTAAAATGGAGTCCAAGATATGCTAAGATGCTAGCTTGCCTCTTTTTTTCCTTAATAATAGATTACCACAAGCAAGCCTAAAACAAACTAAAAAAACATCTTTAGGCCTGCTATAAAGGAAGTACCGCCATAAGAGTAATATTCTTTATTAGAATTGGTAACCTGAGTGAGTTTATACTTATATGGGGTTGCCTCAATACATACAAGCAAACCTCTAAAAACTTTATACCTAGCTCCAAAAGTTACAGCATCTAGCATTCCATTAAATTTTTGATTTTTTAAATAAGTAATACTAAAAGCTATAGGTCCTTGCTGATATGATACACCAAATGTATATAGTTTATTTTGTATTTTTTTAAATTGATTAGATAAATCTATACTTGCAAAACTTTTACCAGCATCTGCAAAAGATGCGGCAAACCCATAATTTCCATAAGTATATACAAGGCCCGCATTATAAATATTATAATTTTTAAACTTCATCAATCTATCACTTACATCATATATCTTAGTTGCTGATGTGGCCCCTCTTTCTAACCCTACTGCAAATTTCAAGGCAGAATCTTCAGTAAATTCAATATCATGCGATAATCCTAAACTTAAGATATTTTTTACACCTGTATAATATAAACTCCCATCTGACAGTCTTATTATATTTGCAGAAGAATTATCATTATTCTTAATATCATAGCTTCCTACATTTGAAGAATCTGGCGCATAACTGACCCCTATTTGAGTGCCCAAAAATTTAGGAGAATAATATGTAATATTTCTAATATTTTCTCCAGCAGAGTAAAATAATCCCCTATATACAAGGCTATAGTCAGATAAGTTACTATAGTAACTACTAAGTATATTATAATTTTTACCACTACCAAGCATTATAAGATATCTTAAATCATCGTATCTAGCCGCCCCCATTATCGAATCAGCATTGATAGACATAGACTCCATTGCTGTATTATTAGACCCTAACTCTATTTTTCCGAAATCAGAAATATAGTAAATATGAGACCCGGACCCTGATCCGTAATTCTGATATGCAGTGCTATATAATTTTATTATAGCCCCAAATTCTGCACCTGATTCTAATGTTTTTACAATATTTGCCCTTATTTCTCCATTAGTAGCAAACGCTAAATTCTTATTATACCTTGAATAGCTAGAGCTTGCTACATTTGTATTTTTTGTACTATTAGCTGAAATAGGGAACTGGAAGAAAAAAGATCCAGATAATTTCGCCTCTAATGCAAAGGATGTGAGTGAGGCCGTGAGTATTAATAGCAATAAAAATATAGCAAGTAGTGAGCTTCGCATTGGATAGTGATTATCTTAAATTGGATCTCTCAGCCAGGAGGTTATTTTATTCATAATATTTTTTGATGTTTTGGCAAAAGCAGATTGTTGTTTATACTTGGACATTTCATGTTTAATAACGCCAAGGCAGGCAGCAAAGCTCTGACTACCATAGTCCTGCTCAAATCCTGGTATATTAAGAGGCTGCCCTATCCTTACTTGCTTATTGAAATTACCCGCTACTATTTCTTTCACCCCTCTTAGCTGAGAGCCTCCTCCTGTAAGAACTATCCTTCTGCCCACTAGATGGTCTAAGCAAGTATTATCGTATTCGGACTTAATAACTTCTACTATTTCCTCTACTCTTGCAGCAATAATTGCGCTTAAATCGTTAGAAGTAATTCTGATTTCGTCATCATTAGCATTAGCTCCAATTAAATCGTTAATATTAATAACAGTGTCTGTATCTATATTAGATTTTAAGGCAGAGCCATACATAACTTTAAGTTTTTCTGCGTTTTTAATGCCAATAGAGAGAATCTTAGCTATATCGGAAGTAATATGATTCCCGCCGATAGGTATAAATTTAGTAAATAGCAGGCTACCGTTAGAAAATATAGCAAGGCTGGTAGTGTCGCCTCCAAGGTCAATTATCACAGAACCGAGGTTTTTTTCATCTTCTGTAAGTGTTGCAAGACCAGAAGCGTATGCGCCTACTAATATATCTTTAACATTAATATGACATTTACTAAAGCAATTGAGAATATTTGCTATTTGAGAAGTATCTGATGTAACTACATGCATTTTGCATCCCAGTATATTGCCAAACATCCCAATTGGGTTATTAATAGAATGATTTTGATCGAGAGTATATTCTATTGGAAAATAATGTATAACAGTATGTGTAGTATCGTTAAAAGTCTCTACTGCTTTGCTATTAAGCAATTTCACATCAGCATTAGTTACCCTACCATCTGTAATTTTTATTTTTTTATATATATACATAGATTTGACGCCTACGCCCGAAAGTGATATGGATATCTCAGAGATATTTTGCTGAATATCATTTTCTAAATTATATATGGCGCTTACAATACTATGTTCTGCTTGGTCGTAATCCTTCATCTGCCCAACTTTTATCCCAGAGGATCTGAAAAGTCCTTGATATCCTATTCTAGCCTCGCCATCTCCCCTTAGGTCTGCTGCTAAAATACTGATTTTAGAGCTACCTATATCAAGTGCAGTAAAATTTGTACTACTTGCTCTCACTTTAGTTTCATTTAAGTATGTTCTGATCTTATTACTAGTATAATTTTGTGTGGTAAATTACAATAAATATTTGTATCAGAGAGTAAAAAAAATACAATAATTTTATTAGTGCCGCTATTTATGATGCTATAATTGTTTTGAGCTATCCTATTTAAAAAAAATCTGTTAGTGTGGGAATATATATACCCAAATCAATAGATTCTAGAGCTATTATGATTAAACAAGAAGATAAAATTTTTACAAATTTATATGGAGAGCTTGGCTCAGATTTAAAGTCCCATAAAAAAAGAGGAGATTGGCAAGGTACAAAGGATTTAATTGCCAGAGGTAGAGACTGGATAATTAACGAAATAAAATCATCAGGACTTAGGGGCAGAGGCGGAGCTGGATTTTCTACTGGCACTAAATGGTCTTTTATGCCGAAAGCATCTCAAAAGCCATCTTATCTTGTTGTAAATGCAGATGAATCTGAGCCTGGCACATGTAAAGACAGGGATATATTGCGCCACGAGCCTCACAAGCTAATAGAAGGATGCCTTATAGCATGCGCAGCTATAGGAGCAAAGACTTGCTATATATATATTAGAGGAGAATTTTATAACGAAGCCTCGGCTGTAGCTAGGGCAATAAAAGAAGCCTACGCAGAAGGATTAATTGGCAAAAATGCCTGCGGCTCAGGACTGGACGTAGATATATATCTCCATAGAGGGGGAGGAGCATATATTTGCGGCGAAGAAACGGCATTACTTGAAAGCCTAGAGGGAAAAAAGGGTCAGCCTAGGCTTAAGCCTCCTTTTCCTGCTGGCATGGGCTTATACGGCTGCCCTACTACAATCAATAATGTAGAATCTATTTCTGTAACTCCTACTATACTCAGAAGAGGTGCTACCTGGTTTGCATCAATCGGCAGACCAAATAATACAGGCACAAAGATATTCTGTATTTCTGGCCACGTAAATAAGCCTTGTAATGTAGAAGAAGTAATGGGCATTCCCCTCAAGGAATTAATAGAAAATTATGCAGGAGGAGTAAGGGGCGGATGGGATAACCTAAAGGCAATTATCCCCGGCGGCTCTTCTGTTCCTATGATTACTAAAGATTTAGCAGAAAAAGCTATAATGGATTACGACGGCCTCAAAGAAGTAGGATCAAGTCTTGGTACCGGAGGTATTATAGTAATGGATAAATCTACAGATTTAGTATATGCAATAGCAAGGCTAAGTAAGTTTTATATGCACGAGTCCTGCGGCCAATGCACTCCTTGTAGAGAAGGTACTGGTTGGATGTGGCGATCTATGATGAAAATTGCAAGAGGAGAGGCAAAAAAAGAAGAGATAGATCACTTACTAGATATTACAAAACAAATTGAAGGACATACTATATGCGCACTTGGAGATGCTGCAGCTTGGCCTATTCAAGGATTATTCAAACATTTTAGGGCAGAAATAGAGGCAAGGCTAGAGTAGTGGATATTAACCATATCAAGGGACTGATAGCAGAATATATAGTTATGGTACTATATATAATAAAAGGATATAGGCTTATTAAACAT
>JANRMA010000145.1:0-3198 GCA_033762035.1 Rickettsiaceae bacterium | reverse complement strand
TTATATCCCCCATTCATATCGCCATATAAAGTGGCATATCCAACCGCAAGCTCAGATTTGTTGGATGTAGATAGTAATAAATATTTTTTCTGATTAGATAAAGCCATTAAAATAGCTCCTCTAATTCTAGATTGTAGATTTTGCAATGCAATTGAATCGGAATTTGTTAAAGAAATTTTGTCTGAAAATATATTATATAACTCATTTATATCTATCTGATTCAAATCTACTGAGTTAATTTTACAAAAATTTTTAGCATCTTCTTGAGTTTCTTGTCCATTAAAACGTGTAGGCATAGCGTATAAATGCACATTTTCTTTGCCTATAGCATCAAAAGATATGACGCTTGTGAGGGTAGAGTCTATTCCGCTGGAAAAACCTATTATTACTTGATTGATATTATTTTTTCTAAGATATTCGCGCAAAGCAAAGACTAAGCCATTGTATATTTCAGAGCATATATTCTCTTGATTTGGCGTATATGTAATACTTACTTTATTTATAGTATTGCTAGAAAAATTATCTATCTCAATAACATCGGAAGATTCCTGAAATTTAGGAGCTTTGTATATTATAGCGCCTTTCGGGGCTGCGACAAAAGATCCGCCGTCGTATAGCAAACTATCTTGCAAGCCTACCTGGTTTACATATACAACATAAGAGGAGGATTTTTTTGCAAGATTTGTAGCAAGCTCGATTCTCCTGGTTTCTTTTGTCTTAGTAAAAGGAGAGCCATTAATACAAAAAATAAATTCTGGCTTTAATTTGATAACTTCTTCGCAAAGCCCGTAGTTCCATATATCCTGGCATATTATAACACATATTTTTTTACCGCTAAGATTATGGATGCTAATTTTGTTACCAGAAGCAAATGTTCTTTTTTCATCAAATACTCCGTGATTAGGTAAGTCAATTTTATCATGAAGATGAACTAATGCACCTTGGCAAATGGCAAAGGCAGAGTTATAGACTTTGCCCTCATATTCTCTTACTGAGCCCAAAATAACGGTAAGGCTGAGGCTAGAGATTTCCTTTGCAAGCTTTGTTAGGTAAACATTATGCGCTCTAACAAAATCTTTTCTAAGTATAAGATCTTGAGGGTTATAGCCGCCAATCGAATTTTCTGGAAATATTATAAAACCATTTTCAATTTCCTTGCTAGCAGCTTGAATATATTGTAAAATCATTTGATAATTATATTCGAAATCCCCGAGTATAGGATTAATTTGGGCTATGCATATTTTCATTATTCGCTCTCAAAAGCAGCCTATCTTTTATATCCGAAGAGTATAAATAAAGCAACAATACATAGAAACTGCAGAAAAATTCTAACAGACATCAAGACTTTGGAATATTTTTTATTTAAAGTGCCACCTGTTGCCATTAATACTATCCCCGAAAACAGACTCAGGAAAGTTAAAAGCATTAGAACAAGACCTATAAGCATATATATAATTTATTGTTTATATGATGTAGTATATTTCCAAGGCAAAGTTTTTGTCCATGAAAAAAATAATTATTGGCCCTAAATTTTATTATACAGATAATTATTTTGTCTGAGGCCCCGCCTCAACTAAACGCCATTCGTTTTGATACATACATTTATCAAACGCATTATTTCTTGCGTTCTTATTAATATCTACAGATATTTTTTCTTCAAAAGGCATTATTATCGACATATGTTTGTCTGATTGATTATTATGAGTATTACTAGTAAAATCTCTTCTATTGGGCCAAGAATAGCGAGGAGTAATTCCTGAAGTAGTTGTTTGATTTAAGGTTATATTTTTATAAGTGATGCGCGATTCAGTATTATAATTAGCAGGAAATTCTTTATCTGCCCAATATTGACATTCTATCCTATCCCTTTCTAAAAGATCCATAGATCTTGTTGAACTTACCCATACATACTGAGGCAATGAAGGGGCGCATGATACTAGAGGGAAAAATAAAAATAGCAAAAATAATTTATTGATGAATTTGACACAAACTGCATTAAACATAGCTTTATTAGTTTTATTAAAAAATATTGGTAGTATCAGTAATATAATATAAAATCAAGTAAAACGATATCTATTAATAAAGATTTTTATCTACAATTCATTACTTATAAAATGCAAAATTTATTTCTTACAAGAAGATAAAGCTTGAACAAAAGAGCATTTTTGATTAGTTTATAGCAACAAAAAAGAAATTGTAAGAAATTGACAGAAAATAATCAGACTGGCATAGTACCAGTAAATATAGCAGAAGAAATGAGGCGCTCTTATCTAGATTACGCAATGAGTGTAATTGTAAGCAGAGCAATTCCAGATCTAAGAGACGGTCTTAAGCCTGTCCATAGAAGGATTTTATATGCGATGCATGAGTCTGGATATCATTATAATAAGCAATATAGAAAATCAGCCAGGATAGTTGGGGAAGTAATAGGTAAATATCACCCTCATGGTGATGCTGCTGTTTATGATTCTTTAGTTAGAATGGCTCAAGACTTTTCTCTCAGAGTTATGCTAATAGACGGACAAGGTAATTTTGGCTCTATTGATGGCGACTCTCCTGCTGCTATGCGATATACCGAGTCTAGACTTGCAAAAATTTCTCATAGTTTACTTGAGGATCTTGACAAAGAAACGGTAGATTTTTTTCCAAACTACGACGGATCCGAAACTGAACCAAAAGTTTTACCCGCAAGATTTCCTAATTTACTTGTAAATGGTACGGGCGGTATTGCAGTTGGTATGGCTACTAATATTCCTCCGCATAATTTAGGCGAAATTATTGATGCCTGCTGTTATTTAATAGATCATCCTGATTCTCCCCCCATGGATTTAATGCAATTTATTAAAGGGCCAGATTTTCCAACGGGTGCTTCTATTATGGGGCTAGGAGGCATAAGATCTGCTTACGAGACTGGCAAAGGTATAATTTTAATGAGAGGTAAATCTCATATAGAAGAGGGTAAATCTGGTAAGCAATCTATTATTATTACAGAAATTCCTTACATGGTTAATAAGGCGAAATTGATTGAAAAAATTGCCGAATTAGTTAACGAAAAAAGGATAGAAGGCATTACGGATTTACGGGATGAATCTGATAAAACAGGTATTCGGGTGGTGATAGAGTTACGTAAGGATGTGGAGCCTTCAGTTGTGCTCAACCAATTATTTAAATATTCTCCTTTACAAGTATCGCTGAATG
>JANRMA010000144.1:0-2636 GCA_033762035.1 Rickettsiaceae bacterium | reverse complement strand
ACAATTAATGATGTTATACTAGCAGAAAAAACTATAAAAACAACAGACGCGAATAGACACGACAAAAATAATGCACAAAAATGGCATCAAAGCCACACTCTATAGCACCTACAACTCTTTTTAGGGGGTCAAAGTCGAGAAGAGATGAAAATTTGTGCAGAAAGTGGTATATATGAAAGCGTGAATCAATTCGATACAAATTTCCTAGAATCTAAATGGGGTGGATTTGATAGTGATTCTATTTGGGTAGAATCTCTCGTTTTCGACACTATATAGCCTGGAAGGTTTATAAATACTGGGTTTTGTTAAAAATTGAGGCACAACGGCTTTTATGCCGCCAGTACCTCAAACTTCCTTGGTGCGTTTGCTCCTAAAGCTTTGCATATGCTCACAGCTTTCTCCGGTAATTCTTCCAGTATCTGAAATTTTCTCATCCCGCAAAACACAAAACAATATTACGCGCTCAATTCTTCGCTTTCTTCGTGGCAATCAATTTCATCATCTATTCTTAAAACTCCAGAATGAATATTTAGTAATTTAAGTTTGCGATGAAGGGCAGATCTTTCCATGCCGACAAAAGTTGATGTTTTTGAAATATTATTATTAAATCTACTCATCTGAGCCGTAAGATATTGTCTTTCAAATACTTCCCTTGCCTCTCTGAGCGGCATAGACATCATATCCAAATTGGATTCTGGTTTATTTATTAAGCTAATACAATTATTCATTACTTCCGGTGGCAGCATATCAGCTTTAATAGGAGAATTAGGTGTATCAGAATAAGGGTTCATAATTAATGTCCATTCTACTACATTGCGCAGTTGTCTGATATTGCCGGGCCAATTATAGGCCTGCAGCGCAGCTAAGGCTTCTTCTGAAAATTCTCTTTCTTTTAGTCCTGAAAATTTTACAAGTTGTTTTATAAAATATTCCACAATAACCTGCACATCTTCTTTTCTTTCGGATAATTTGGGCACTTTGATACGCATAACTTTAAGTCTATGATATAAATCTTCTCTAAATTTTTCTTGTCTGATTAGTTCTTCTATATCTTTACTTGTTGCTACTATAATTCTTATATCTAAATTTACTTTCTTATTAGTGTAAGGTTTTTCGTGTATTTGATCTTGTAGAAACTTTAAAAATCTAGTCTGCACAGCAAGAGGTAAATCTGTAACTTCGTCTATAAATAATGTGCCAGAATTAGCAGATTCCAAAACACTATTTCTTTTGGTAAAAGATTGATATATATCATTTTTTTCAGGATCCCCAAAAAGTTCTTGCATAATTTTTTCAGAGCTCATACCTGTAGGGCTAAAAACTATAAAGGGAGAATGGGCTCTTTTAGATTTTTTGTGAAGTAGCCTGGCTGATAATTCTTTTCCTGTTCCCACGCTTCCTGTTATTAGGACCCTTCCCGAAGATGCCGCTGCTCTTTCGATTTCACTTCGTAATTTACATACTGCTGGAGAGTGACCTACCATTTCTGTTCTATCAATTACTTTTGCCTTTAAATCTATGTTTTCTCGTTTTAATTTGGCAGCCTCGCAGGCTCGCTTAAGAACAATCATTAGTTTTTCATGAGTGAAAGGTTTTTCTATATAATCATAAGCGCCCATTTTAATGGCAGATACTGCTGTTTCGATATTTCCATGGCCGCTAATAATAATTACTGGCATTAATGGGTATCGCTTTTTAATCAGCTCTAAAATCCCCAGTCCGTCTAAGTCGCTACCTTGCAGCCAAATATCCAGCACAATCGCATTTGGGACTTTCTCTGAAATTAAGTTAAACACTTGTTGACTATTAGCGGCGCCTCTAGGAGAGAAACCCTCTTCTTTTAATATAAGACATATTAAATCTCTTATATCTGTCTCATCTTCTACCACAAGTACATCTAAGGCCATAGCACATCCATTTTTCATTCCTTACTAAGTAGATAATTTTAGTATTAAATTCTCTATAACATATTAGTTTAATCGTAATTGATTTATAAATCAATTACTAGTATACATTTTTGCAACACTGATTTATAATTTGAATTAAATTTAACTCTATCATAATTTTTTTATTTTTTCTAACAGCGACTTCGCCGGAAAGAGTAATTTAATTAATCCTCCGCCAAGCTTATTATTAGCTATTACTAATTCACCACTATGATCATACACTATTTTTTTCACTATAGAAAGACCTAGACCCGCACCATTTGCACTAGTTGTTATATATGCATCTGCAATTTTATGAATATCTTGTTGCACAAACCCATGTCCATTATCTTCAATAGATATACATAGCTCATCTTTATCTAGAGAAATTATAGTATTAATCATTCCTTTAGAAGAAGCATTTCTTGATATAGCTTCCTCTGCATTTTTAAGTAGGTTAATCATCATTTGATGAATCTGACTTACATCGCATGCAAATTTAATCTCATTCAAAGTTGAATTGAATTTGTAAGAAATATACTCATTAATAATTTGCCTTGATGATATTATTTCTTCAATTATAGAGACTATATTTTGTTCTTCAAAAATAGGCGTAGGCATTTTTGAAAAATCAACAAATTCTGTAATAATTTTTTGTATATCATTAATATGTCTTCTTATTATATTAATATACATTTGCAATTCTTGATC
>JANRMA010000143.1:0-4376 GCA_033762035.1 Rickettsiaceae bacterium | reverse complement strand
CTTGCTGCTGAAATTGAGTAAGGTTACAAAGGTTAAGATAAAAGACAAATGGCTTACGAGCGAAATCAATAAAAAATCCTATAAGCTACTTACTGACCTCGGAATATCTGTTACGTAAAAATTACGGAAGTTTGGGTTTAACTAGCAAACTAACTTTATATTTCATACTATACTTAAGCCTTACTAGATGAGGTAATCACTAGATCTTCTATGATAAAGAGATGATTATTTCTAAATATGAATGAAGGATATCATCGGTACTATCGGTTAGAGAGTTTATAATCAAAGGGCTTTATCTTGCCTTTTTTAATAGCTGCCAAATATGTCTAATTTGTTTTTCTTATATGATTTTTCTTATAAAACTTATACATAAGCAAGAAGTGATATATAAAAATATTATAATGAATTACTACATATTATGCTTGCTATTTCACTTAAATGATGAATTATAATACTTATCATATAGTAATAATAGTTTGACGAATGATGCATGCTAAAATAAGAAACTTATTTTTAAATAATAGACCAATTACAACAGAAGAAGCATCTAATATTCTTGGAATTAGCAAAAATAATGCATCAAAACTTTTGCATAGACTCTGCAAAAAACAAGAAATATTCAAGATAAAAAGAGGTCTATACCTCCCATCTTCTAATAAAGCTCTTGTTGCTGCAGAAAATTTTTCAGATCCTTTTATAGTTGTTCCCTATATTTATCCAAAATCTTATATAGGAGGATGGAGCTCTCTTAGTTATTATGGTCTTACCGATCAATTATTCAAAGATACATGCATAATGACTCAGGAGCAAGTTCACCATAAGAAAAAGACTATAGGATGTTTTAACTATATCTTCTTTAAACACAACCTATCGATCTCAGACTTACTTGCGCAGGACTTGATTGATTTTATATGGAGAAATGAGGTAAAAGTACCAATATCGAATATACATAAAACAATCATAGATATTCTTGTAAATCCTGAGGCAGGGGCAGGTATTACTCATGTGATTGATTGCTTTAAGATATATATGAGAGAATATTATGAGGATACTATCTTTAGGAGTTATTGTGAGTTAGTAAAAAACGGGACCTTTTTCAAAAGACTTGGCTTCATAGTAGAAAAACTTTACGGACGAAGTCACCCTCTATGCTTTCTTGCTAAAGAAAATATCACAAATGGTTATAGTAAGATTGATAATAATATGGAATGTAATAAGCTTGCAACATATTGGAATTTGCTAATAAATAGAGAGATGGTTATATGAGTAGAAATTTTAGAATTTCTAAAGCAGAATTAGCAAAAGTAGCCGCCAGCTCAAAACTTGATATAATGCAGATAGAAAAGGACTATGTTTTATCCTGGATATTATCTGGAATTTACTCAAATTCTCTTATTGCAAGTTGCTGGTTATTTAAAGGCGGAACTTGCCTCAGAAAATGCTATTACACGAATTATAGATTTAGCGAAGATTTAGACTTTACAATCATTAATTCAAAACCAAGCCTCAAAGATACAAAAATAATTATTGATCAATTAGCTGCATATTTAATGGATAATACAGGTATAATAATAGATAAATCTAGATCTATCCTAGAAGAAGCAACCAATCTATCGCGGCAAAGTATTTTGCAAGGAAGAATATTTTATCAAGGCCCTGTAAGCCCTGCATCACCAAAGCAATGGCCTAAGATCAAGCTAGATATAACTTCTGACGAGGTGATTATAAATGAGCCTACTTATATGGGAATTATGCATAATTACTCTGATGAATATTTACTTAAAGACTCAAAGATCTTGACTTATAATTTTTACGATCTTTTTGCAGAAAAGATAAGAGCTTTACTTGAAAGAGCAAGACCTAGAGATTTATATGATGTTGTAGAAATTTTTCAAAGGACGAAGGATCTAAATAAAGATTTGCTAAAATCAACTTTAAAGATAAAATGCGAGTTTAAGTATATAACAAGCTTAGATCTTACTGCTCAAAAAATAGATGCATGCAAAGCTGGGTGGCAAGATCAATTATCTCATCAGATCAATAACTTATCACCATTTCATAATTATTTAGAAAAGTGGTATAAAATAAAGGATGATCTTTAGGGGCTTGCAGGAAGCTATTGATTTTACTATTACCCACAAGTATAAAATGCTGCTAAAGTATGGCCTGTCAACTTAAATAAAAAGATAGGAATATTTAACAAACTGTGTCAAATGAAAATTCTTATAAAATAGTTTATGAGAATTTGTTATTGTAAGGGTGTGGGTAATGTGGATAAGTTTACTGCTATTTTTAGAATAGATTTCATTGTAACTTATCCATATTATCCACACCAAAAACTTAATTAATTCAATACAGGAATTTGACATGAATAATAATTATAATCATAATAATAAACAATATTTGCCAGTATCAGGTCACGATATTGCAAAAACTCAAAAACTTCTAAGTCCAGAAAAATGCTCAGAAATCATCAATGGTATGTATGCAGGTAAACCTCTTCTCGGTAAAGATGGCTTACTTACCTCCTTGGTTAAAGAATTTACTCAAATGGCCCTTCATGCAGAAATGTCTGCTCATCTTGAGGAGAGAGCGCTAGAATCTGGTGGTAATAGACGAAATGGCTTTAACAGTAAAACTATAAAAACTGCTTCTGGTTCTTTTGAGATAGATACTCCAAGAGACAGAAATGGTACTTTTGAGCCTCAGCTGATTAAAAAAAGACAAACTATACTAACAGAAGAGCTCGATAGTAAAATTCTTGCTTTATATAGTCTTGGTACGAGTTATGAAGGAATCGCTTCTCATTTAAATGAAATATATGGCGTAGAAGTATCTAGCGCTACTATCTCCTCTGTTACAGATAAACTTGTGCCCATGATATCTGAATGGAGAGCAAGACCTCTTGCATCTCTTTATGTCATGACATTTCTTGATGCTATGTTCTTTAAAGTTCGTCAGGATAATAAAGTTATTACTAGAGTTGTATATAATGTTATGGGCATTACAGAGACAGGACATAAAGAAATACTAGGTTTTTATACTTGTGAATCTGAAGGTTCTAGTTTTTGGCTCAGCGTTCTTAATGATCTAAAAGCAAGAGGAGTAGAAGATATTCTAATCGCCTCTGTAGATGGTCTAAAAGGCTTTCCAGAAGCTATTAATACAGCATTTCCTAAAACAGAAGTTCAGCTATGTATAGTACATCAGATTCGTAACTCTTTTAAGCTTGTAGCTAGTAAAAATCAGAAAGAATTCATCAAAGATTTGAAGTTAGTTTATCAGTCACCAAACAAGGATGTAGCTAAAACAAACTTACTGAGCCTTGATGAAAAATGGGGCAAAAAATACCCCATGGTTATTAAATCCTGGCAAAATAACTGGGATAATTTATCTACTTATTTTAAGTATTCTGATGAGCTTAGAAAGCTTATTTACACAACTAACCAAGTAGAAGGATTCCATAGACAAATCAGAAAATATACTAAAACAAAAGGTGCCTTTACTTCTGAAAATGCTTTGCTGAAACTTATTTATTGTGCTATAAAACAAATATCAGAGAAATGTTCTCAGCCCATCCAAAACTGGGCTCTTGCCATATCTCAGGTAGATATTTACTTTCCGGGTAGACTAAAATGGGGCCGGTAAATATGAGCCTGACACAAGTATAGTAAATGTTCTCTTTTTTTAGCCTTGTCCCTGAAGACAAACGAGCTACTTCTATCTTACATCCTGATTTCAGAACTCTAAAATATTCTTCGATTTTCCATCTTAGCTTATACCAATTTATAAGTTAGACAGCATCTTCAAAGCTCTTTACGGGGACGCATAGTAAGCAGCGTCCAGTCTATTGCCTCTATCCCAGGCGGCGTATCGATTTCTTTAGCGCTCACAACATAAACAGCTAATTTGTCACTGATTTTGTAGTCCGTAGATTCAGGGCCTATAGTGGATAATGAAATACCGGCCATGTATAGGAAATATTTAACAAAGTTTGAGTCCTATGGCTCTCTAAATCTTCTCTATTTCTTAAATTTTAAAGCACTTATTTCAGCAATAGATAAATCAGTTACATCAATAATCATATCAATTGGTAATTTTTTCTTGAGCATCTTCAAGGCGATTATCTTCTTACTCTCAATTTTACCCCTTTGCATACCTTCATTAATTCCCCTTTGCATACCTTCATTAATTCCCCTCTCTATACCTACTTGGATACCTTCACTCATTCCGTCTTCGTAGATTTTATGTGCTGCGCTTTTCATAACTTCCTCTGTTTCGTTTTGGCCAATGTTATTTTGAATAAGGTTATTTAATGTGATAATATAATTAGATTACTCTTCAGAAAAAGATCATTTAATTAGATAGTAGATTAT
>JANRMA010000142.1:0-2249 GCA_033762035.1 Rickettsiaceae bacterium | reverse complement strand
TAAAATGTAAGTATTTGAGGTAGGATAATATCACAATAGCAGCAAAAAAAGTAGAGCATAATATTCCAAAGCTAATTATGTCGTACTCAAAAATCTGTTTACTGGCGCCAGACTTAATGCCCATATAACATAAAATTCTACCCAAATAAATAAAGCTAAAAAAAGTAGATAGAATAATAGTTATAAGCAAAATTTTATCCTCAATATTAAATGCTGTATCTTTAATAATTTTTTTAAAGTCTCCTAATAAAAATATAGGAGGTGCCGATATAATAATAGAGCAAAGAGATACGAGCAAATATACAAAAGGATCGCTACTTCGCATACCCACAAGATCATTAAGATTAGTATATTTTTTAGCAAGATAAAGAAAACCGAAGATAAAGAAAAGTGTAATTTTTGCCAAAGAATGTAGTATTAAGCCAATAAATAAATATAAATTTTCAAGTGGCGAAAATATTATAGCAACAAGTAAATTCATATAAGCAACTGTAGACCAGGCAAGAATTTTTTTTATATTATTTTCAAATATAGCATTTACTCCCGCATAAATAATACCGGATATTGGAATTAGAAGCACATATGTATTTTGTTCAGTAAATTTTGCAAAATTATCATAGCCGATAAATTCATAAATATATTTATATAGAGAATATATACCAGCATTAACTACAACAACAGCATGCAATGCTGCGCTAGTTGGATAATTTGCCGCCATAGCGGCTGGGAGCCAGTTTGACAAAGGAAGGATAGAGGTTTTGGCTATTCCAAAAATTCCTCCCAATATCATAAGAACTAGGCATTCATTACTACCTCTTAAAAATATATTACCTTCCAATTCAAATAAGCCTTTACCTAAGTAGCTATTTGCATAAATTACTACCGGCAGAAGCAAACAAATAGAGCTGGACAAAAGATAAAATGAATATTTCATTAAGGCATTTTTTGTGGCATGGTTATTACTATTATGGCCTACAAGTGGTAAGGTACTCAGAGTAATTAATTCGTAAAATATATATAAAGTAAGTAGATTTGCGGCTAAACCTAGTACAACTCCCAATAAAAAAGTTAAATTTAAGAAAAATAAAAACCGCCCGTCCCTACCTTCTCCGCTTTTTTTTAGGTAGTTAACCGCATATAAATAAGAGGGTATCCATAGATATAAAATTAGAAAAATTAAAACCCAACCGGGGTTGCTCGCCTTCAATAAAAGCTGATATTTTGTAAATATGATCGTCTCATATGTAAGATCGATTTTGCCAATATATATTACTATAGATAAAAATAAATTAAATAAACCATGTATTACTATAGGCAGAGCATTAGCTGGCCTACTTACTTTAAGAAATGGCCATGCTAAAGTTGCACATAATGATAAAATATATAATTTTAGCATATCTAATAGCCTTTCATAAACAATACTCCTGTATCTTCTATAATATTAGAGTTCAAGCAAATGAAACTAATAACGCTAGCAAGAAAGATAATCGCTTCTTGGGAAGATTTATTGGAAGATATGGTAGTATCTTGAGTGCTTTGCGTGGCAATAATATTAACCATTATATTAGTATATACTCTAAACCATATCACCGAAGATATTAAAATAATTCCGCAGGTAAATAAATTAGTGCTTGATATAAGTTCTAATATCTCGATTTTAAAGAAAAATAAAAGAGTAAGTGGAGCGGCGGCAGCGTTTAAGAAAATAAAAATTATGGAACAAAAAGTAGTTTTTTCAATAAAAGATCTATTAGCGCCGCAAAAAAATGTGATATTATTAATATGGAGCCCAGCATTAGAAAGCCCAAATGGAATGGTTAATAGGCTAATTTTTATAAGTCCTTCTGCTAATATTAAATTTAATAACATAACTCCGTCAGTGCGTTTAAGCACTAGCCAAAGAAGTAATATATAACCACTAAACGAAATTGAAGAATAAGTTACAATCTTCATAAAATTATTTTCCTTAAGGGCGGCGATTGGCGCAAGAATTATTGAAATAGAAGCAAATAAATATATAGACTTTAAATCCACAAAAGCATTAGACAAAAACCCAAGCTTAAATAGTAAAAATATCAAAGGTATCTGCGTTACCGGTAGCATAAAAATTGAAATTAGTGGAGAACTATGTTGATAAACATTTATTTTCCAAGAATGAAAAGGGAATAATCCCAGTTTTATAGCTATTCCTGTTAAATATAGAATTGATATAGACCTATATTCTTCTGGCGATTGTAAAAGTTTATTTT
>JANRMA010000141.1:0-1692 GCA_033762035.1 Rickettsiaceae bacterium | reverse complement strand
TTCTCTTAAAAAAGTAATGCTGTTTTCTATTTGCACTTTAGAAAAAATTAGATCCAAAGATACTTCGTCTCTAACTGGCTTAAAGCTTTTAGCTCTTCTTTGAAAAGAATAATATATATTAATATTTTTATTTATCGAAAGAGCTGCCCTGCCTACATAATTACTTGTAGTAGCAAATAAATCCTTTTCGGACCCTATAGTACGCCCTATAAAACAAGAAAAATCGCCTCTATGGCTTTTTAAATAATGCGCTACACCAAAATTACTTCTGAGTCCGTTCTCTCTAAAATCTATGCCGCTATATCTAGAATTATTAAATATATTATTATCATTTATATCTATATTAGGACTATCTATTAAATTTACATTCGAAAATGGCTTGCGCTGTTTTGGACTATATATTAAATTTATTTGGGGTTCTGTTAATACACTCAAATCTTTGGCAAAAAAACTATATAATGGTATTTTGGCTCCTATTTGAATTTCTGGGATACTTCTTATAAAATTTTTATTTTTTATATTAATCGGGCTTTTTTCAATTTTTCGCACGTTATAAAAATCAGTATAGCTTGCAAGAGAGACATTTAAAATACCGCCAAATTTACTGTAAAAATTACGGCTCAAAGATGCAGCAATACTATTACGCACGATATCTTTATTTTTTTGGGTATATCGTATCAATTTATCCTCTAATAAAAAACTTGACCCATTATCAAGATCCCATCTTTGTCTTGCCGTTATATCAGGAGCTAGTACAGGATTAGCGGCGTTACTATCTACGGATCTAAGTCCCTTATATTTTTGAGTCACTATAGACATATTTTTGTTATAATCTAATTGCCTTGCTCCTGCATAAGATTTTAGATATATTCTATTGTCATCATAATAATTTTTAAGGTAGGATTGATCGGAAACATCTTCGTACAAGATATTATAATCTGCCCATTCCCCTTCATGTTTTGCATTAAATTTTGTATGAAATCTATTGTTGGTTTTATTATCCAAATTATTTAATTTATTAGAGACTAACATTTGGCTATGGTTGATATTATATCTAGTATTTTTGAATAAGTGCCTATATTCAAATTCGTGTATACTATAGTCTTTGCTTATTCTTGGAGTATATGTTGCATCTATATTTGATTTAATTCTTAAATATAATGGAATCCGAACAGAGCCTTTATATATTTCTGGCCTCAATATTCCAGATGTAGCTTCGGCATTTTTTAGATAATGCGAAAAAAATGGCGAATAAAAGATGGTAGTATTTGCAACCACAAATCTTGTGTTTTTATACATAATACTATTTTTGCGTGTATCAATATAAGTTTCATCGGCTTTAATTTGCCAAATAGGTTGCTTATTTATGCATTTTTTACAAGAAGAAAAAGCTCCGTTTTTCACTCTAATATTATGCTCATCAAAAGCTTCTGCGCTTTCTGCTACAACAATGTCAGAGTCGTTTAATTCTACCGCAACATTTTCTAGTGTAATAATATGACTAGTATCATTATTGTAAAAATAGTCTGCTATTAGTCTTGCGCCTTTTTGTTCTGCGTAAAATTTATCTTTTATCCATATTTCCTTTGTTGAAGTATTAACGATGATTTTAGGGGCTTTAATAAAACAATCTCCATTGAGCAAATATACATTCCCTATGGCTTCTAAAATATTTGTCTCTGTATCATATAT
>JANRMA010000140.1:0-5356 GCA_033762035.1 Rickettsiaceae bacterium | reverse complement strand
TTAGGCCTAGATAAAATGCACAAATCATCTTTGTTAAATGATAATAGCTCTGTTAGAGGTATGATAAACAAAGTCAGTCATTTAGTTAAAGTAGAAAAGGTATAATTATGTCCGAGAAAAAAAAACAGAATCAACAAAAAGATATTGATCAAAACAATATAGATTTAATAGAAAAAGAAGATGTAAGTTTAGAGTCAAAAAATAATGGTGATGACATATCTTTAGAAGAATTAGCGGAATTATTTGCTTTAGAGCCAGTTCACTTAAGTAATTTATATAATATTCCGGGATCCAAAAAAGTGTCTAAAAGACTTGGAAGAGGTATAGGCAGCGGTAAAGGTAAGACTTCTGGTAGGGGTACAAAAGGTCAAAAAGCAAGATCTGGCGTAGCAATTAAAGGTTTTGAAGGCGGTCAGATGCCTATTATAGCAAGACTTCCTAAAAGAGGCTTTAATCCCTTAGAGAGAAAAAAAGTAACTCCCGTTAATATATACGTAATTAATCAACTATATCAAGATGGCGTTATAAAAGAAGATGAAATAATAAATAACGAATTGCTAAAAAAATGTGGTCTTATCAAAAAGGTAACAGAAAAAGTTAAATTACTTGGTAATGATTCTTTAGCTTCAAAATTTAAATTTGAATTAGAGTCATACTCAAAGAAAGCAACTGAAATTATTAGCGCTGCTAATTAAGATATATTTAGATTGTTTTTAGTGTTTTACAAGCTAGAAATGACAGATTATATAAGATAAGGTAAAGTAATAGGAAAATAAATAATCTAAATGAATTATAAAAAAGAAACTTCGTCCTATCAAGACTTACAGTCAAGAATTCTTTTTACGCTATTAGTTTTATTGGTATGTAGAGTAGGATCTTTTATCCCTATAGCTGGAATTGATGCAGTTGCTATGACGAATTTTGCACAGCAAAACCAAACAGGTATATTAGGTATCTTTAACGTATTATCTGGAGGATCTCTTGCGAGAATGTCAGTTTTTGCTCTTGCAGTTATGCCTTATATAACCGCGTCAATAATTATTCAGTTGCTTACCATGGCATTCAAGCCTCTTGAAGAGCTAAAAAAAGAAGGTGAGATTGGTAGAAAGAAAATAAATCAATATACAAGAACTTTAACTGTTTTTTTAGCCTCCACTCATGCATTTGGAATAGCTACGGGGCTTATTAGAATGTCTTCAGAAGCAATGCCGATTGTAGTTATAGATCATAATTTTTTCCTTCTGTCTGCTGTGACTTCTCTTGTGGTAGGTACTATGCTTTTAATGTGGCTTGGTGAGCAAATATCTGCAAGAGGTATAGGTAACGGCTCTTCTCTGATTATATTTGTTGGAATAGTTTCTGGTATTCCTAGCGCTATTATTTCTACATTTGAGCTTGCAAGAAAAGGGTCTATCTCCTCTTTTACTGTAATAAGTATAATATTTCTTATAGCAGCGATGATTACTATGATAGTATTTTTTGAGAGGGCTCAGAGAAAAGTTTTAGTACAATATCCAAAAAGACAAGTAGGGAATAAAATTTACGGAGGTGATTCATCTTATATACCTCTTAAGCTTAATACAGCAGGAGTAATACCTCCAATATTCGCAAATTCTGTATTATTATTCCCCCTTACTATAGCAAATTTAGCCTCAAATAAAGATTCTGGTTTTTTACAGGAAATTGCAATACATTTAAATAGGGGAAAGCCTCTTTATATAATTCTGAGTGCTGTATTGATAGTTTTTTTTACATTTTTTTACACTATTGCAGTTTTTAATTCAGAAGAAACAGCGAATAATTTAAGAAAACATGGTGCTTACATACCAGGAAGAAGGCCAGGTGCGCATACATCTGAATATTTCGATTATTTACTAACAAGAATTACTGTTCTTGGAGCATTTTATATTTGCACAATTTGTTTAATACCAGAAATTATCGCTATAAAGGTACCATTGACTTTTGCGTTAGGGGGAACTAGTATGCTGATAGTTGTTAATGTGATTTTGGATACTATTTCAGTGATGCAAACATATCTTTTTAGTAGTAGGTATGAAAATATTATGAAAAAAGTAAAAATTAGGTAGTTCCATTATGGAAGTAGTATTATGATACTTATTTTTGGTAGTAAATTGTGGTAGTAATTTTTTTAGGCCCTCCAGGCTCTGGTAAAGGCACTCAGTCAGACTATTTGCATAAATTTAAAAATTTCTGCCATATTTCAACAGGAGATTTACTACGCCTAGAATCAAACAAGGACACCGAATTGGGAAAAAAACTTGGGAAAATTATGGGTTCAGGGTCTTTAGTTTCCGATGATATTGTAAATGAGATTGTAGGCAATTATGTTTCTGGACTAAGTCATGACATAGTTTTAGATGGATATCCTAGAACTTTATCTCAGGCAATTTTTTTGCAGCAATTTTTAAAAAATTACCTAGTACTTCACTTTGATATAGACATAGAAAAGCTTAGAGATAGAGTAGGGAATAGGTTTTCTTGCTCTAATTGTAAAAAAATATATAACGCCATTTCCCATCCGTTAGAAAAACAAGGTATTTGTGATGATTGCGGGTGTACTAAATTTGATTTAAGAAAAGATGATAATGCTGAAGCGTTAATTAATAGAGTTCAAATTTACAATCATGAAATAGAAGCAATATTAGATTTTTATAAAAATAAAGGCACCATTAGAACCATAGACGCAGATCTGAGCAAAGAAGAAGTTAGTAAGCAAATAGAATATTTTTTGAATTTGTACAATCAAGAAAAGTCTAAATTTTTAGCTGCTCATTAGACGATTTACCTAATTAAACATTTATCCTATAAAAAACTAGACTTTGTCTAATCATGAAAATAACTTCTATATATAGTATAAAGGGCCAAAGTTTTTTACACAATAAATTGAAAAAATTTGATACCTAGCTCTTGTAATTTTGGCAAGCTATACCTATATCTAAAATATATAACTAATTAAGGTAAAAAATTATGGGAAAAGTAATTGGTATTGATTTAGGTACTACAAATTCTTGTGTTGCGCTAATGGAAGGCAAAGAGCCAAAAATTATAGCGAATTTAGAGGGTGTTAGAATTACACCTTCAATGGTAGCTTTTACTCAAAGTGGAGAGGTATTAGTCGGTGATCCCGCAAAAAGACAAGCTGTCACAAACCCTCAAAATACTATTTATGGTCATAAAAGATTAATAGGTAGGAGATTTGCCGATAAAGCTGTAAAAGAAGATCAGGATCTTGTCCCTTATAAAATTGTAGATGTTGGAGGAGATGCCTGGATTGAAGCTGATGAAAAAAAATATTCTCCAAGTCAAATAGCTGCTTTTGTTTTGCAAAAAATGAAAGATACTGCAGAAAGTTTTTTGGGTCAGCCTGTGACGCAAGCAGTTATTACTGTTCCTGCTTATTTTAATGATGCTCAAAGGCAAGCTACAAAAGATGCTGGCAAAATAGCAGGACTTGAAGTTCTTCGTATTATTAATGAGCCAACGGCTGCTGCCCTTGCTTACGGATTTGATAAATCTGGAAATAAAACTATCGCTGTATATGATTTAGGTGGTGGAACTTTCGATATTTCAATTTTAGAAATCGGAGACGGAGTATTTGAAGTAAAGTCTACAAACGGAGATACTTTCTTAGGAGGAGAGGACTTTGATATAAAAGTCTTAGATTATCTAATTGATACTTTTAAGAAAGATACTGGCATAAATCTCAAAAACGATCCGCTCGCATTACAAAGACTAAAAGAAGCAGCTGAAAAAGCCAAAAAAGAGCTTTCATCTTCTATGCAAACAGATATAAATCTTCCATATATTACAGCAGATAGTTCTGGCCCTAAACATTTAAATATTACTCTGACTAGATCTAAATTAGAAGAGCTAGTATATGATTTAATAGAGCGTACTATAGAGCCTTGTAAAATCGCATTGAAAGATGCAGGTCTCAAAGCATCTGATATACAAGAAGTAGTACTTGTAGGCGGAATGACTCGTATGCCTAAAGTAATTGATAAAGTAAAAGAATTTTTTGGAAAAGAACCAAATAGAAGTGTAAATCCAGATGAAGTAGTAGCAGCAGGGGCGGCAATTCAAGGAGGGGTATTACAAGGAGATATTAAAGATGTGCTTCTTTTAGATGTCACGCCTTTATCTCTTGGTATTGAAACGCTAGGAGGAGTCTTTACAAGATTAATAGATAAAAACACAACTATACCGACTAAAAAGAGTCAAGTTTTTTCTACTGCCGAAGATAATCAAACTGCCGTAACAATCAGAGTGTTCCAAGGAGAAAGACATTTTGCAGCTGATAATAAACTATTAGGGCAATTTAATTTAGAGGGTATACCACCTTCAAATAGAGGAATGCCTCAGATTGAAGTAACTTTTGATATTGATGCTAACGGTATAGTGAATGTTTCAGCTAAAGATAAAGCAACTAGCAAGGAGCAAAAAGTTACTATTCAAGCATCTGGCGGACTTTCTGACGAAGAAATACAAAAAATGATAAGGGACGCCGAAGAAAATGCTAATGAGGATAAAAAGCGCAAAGAAGCTATAGAGGCAAAAAACACTGCAGATAGTTTAATTTACTCTACAGAAAAAAGCTTAAAAGAGCATGGAGATAAAATAGACACAGGGCTAAAAGTTGAAATTGATACTGCTTTAGAAGAGTTAAAAAAGTCTCTAGATACCAATGACATTAGTATTATTAATAAAAAAATTGAGATCTTGTCTGAGACATCAATGAAAATGGGTCAGGCAATCTATGCTGCATCTCAAAATAATAATTCAGAGCCAGGTCAGGGTGATGTAGACGATGGCGCAAAAGAGGTAAAATTTAAAGACGTTTCATGATATTAGCGGATAAAAACTTATCCGCCCAAGTTTGATGCAAGATTTATAGAAATTGCAAATGAAGCGTTATACAAACATTAATAGTTTTTACATTTGCTACAAAACCCACACAAAAAAGAAATATAATGTCAAAACAAGATTATTATGCTTTGCTAGGATTGTCCAAAGGAGCTTCTAGCGATGATATCAAAAAAGCTTATAGAAAGCTTGCTATGAAGTATCATCCAGATCAAAATCAAGATGATAAAAATGCAGAAGCTAAGTTTAAAGAAATCTCGGAGGCCTATGAGGTACTAAAGGACGATCAGAAGCGTGCGGCTTACGATAGATTCGGTCATAATGCTTTTGCTCAAGGCGGGGGGCCTCAAGGCTTTGGGGAAGGAGGATTCGGGGGATTTCAATCTCAGTCTTTTCATGGTGATTTTTCGGATTTATTTGGAGATTTTTTTAGCGAAGCCATGTCTGTAGGCCGCAAGAGGCATAATACAAA